>DATIYR010000190.1:0-11169 GCA_035517535.1 Terriglobales bacterium | reverse complement strand
GCGGATGGACTTGGTAGGCGGCCGGAATTTTAGAGTCAAATACGGACGAGCCCATAGATTCATGAAATTAAGGAGAGGTGATTATGGCAAAAGTGATTGAGTTTTATATTCCGAGGAACTTTACGAAGCGTCGCAAACCTTCTCCTCAAGTGCAGCTTGGGAGAGTGATTGAATTTTCGGTGCGGCCGAAAAAGTGCGCTCTGGTCTTCCAAACTTTTTGCGCGCAGATCGAACTCTCGACGTTGGTCCCGAGATGGTCCCAAAGCTGAGTGATTCCCCGACGAACGCCTCGATCTCGCTCCTGATCGCCAATTTTCCACCCAGGAGCTTGGGGGCTCATACCAGAACAGGCTCCGGTGAGTTTGCGGTTACGGTGACAACGCCCTGCTCGTATTTCTCCTGACATTGAATGCAGTGCTCGGTCCACGGAACGGCCTGCAGACGCCTGAGGCCGATTGCGCCACCGCATTCGTCACAGGCGCCGAAGGTACCCACGCGAATTCGCTCGAGCGCGAGTTCTACCAGGCGCAAGCGACTTCGATTCTGGCGCGATTGCGCAATCACCGAAATTTCGAGCGACTGCCCGGAAGCAGCGTCCGCAATGTCTCCGGGGCCGGAATGACTAAGCTTCCGAATCGTCTGTTCGGCTTCCTCAAGACTTTCCTGCAACCAGTTCTTCTGCTCACGCAGTCCGGTTTTGAACTGCAGAAGGATATGTTTGTCGAGCGTGGATTGTACGGTCAGACTCATGCTGTGCTCTCCTCGAAGTTTTTCTTGCTAGCGCAGGCCCATTTCGTTGCCGATCGCTGGCTTAGGCGCCCTGCTCAGGATGGGCGCCGCTAGCGAGCCTCCTAAAGCATCTTTGAACGTAATCGTGTTTTCTCCGACTAAGACGTGGATCCTGCCTCCGGTCCCGTAACGAATGTTGTCAACACTGCCGGGTGGCGGCGCATACAACACAACGTAGGTTATGTCGCCAATTTTTAGCGTGACTTTATAGCTGCTGACTGCGCCGTCAGCGGAAGCTGCGCGAGCCTGCACCGCAACGATCGCTGCCCAAGTATAGTCAGGCGTCTTCGTGGTTTCGTCAGTTCGTACTAATGAAGTTGGGTCTGGTAAGGTGGACTCTTGCAAAGTCGCTGCGATCTTGCGTGCGATGTCGCGCCCAGCTCGAACATTCGGGTCGTGGGGGCGAGCGTCATCAGTAACAACGCGGTTCAGAAGAAGGCGGCCATCTTGTGTATAGAGTTGAAGTAGAGCATCTATCTTCGTTGTGCCCGGCGATCTGCCGACAGTAGATTGCTTGCGGTCCTGCGCCGTTTCCGGCTGTATCTTTGTTTTGAGGACAAGGACATCGACAGCGTCGTCGGTGTACAGATGCCCATCAGGAAATACCTGTTTGAATCGGTTTGTCTTGGCCAGTTCTTCTATCAGGTTCTGGTAAACCGCACCCGCGAAAGATGGATCGAGGCTTGCGTCGTTAATCTCGACGATCTTGACTTCAACACTCCACCTTCGGTCGCCTCCTGCAGTCGTAACCGCGGCTTGGCCGAACACAACATGCGTGAGAACGGTGACGTTTAGGATCAATATTAGAAGTGCCCCGATGAGCCTGTTTTCCCGCTGCAGAAAAGCCAGAGCGGAACTGGATCGTCCTTTGCCGCGCATGTCAGTGGTCTTCACTTGGAGTACTCTCGCGTACGTGGAAGCATCCCCATTGCCAAACAGGGATGATGGAGAGTAACGACTCGTTCTTGCTGGAAAAAGGACTTAGCGTCTAGGAACGCTGTTTGCTCCGGCCTGGGAAAATTCGCGACTATATCGATGTCAAGATATTGACGATTGGCAATGGAACTGGCCGGAGGCTGCAATCATCTTCTAGTTCAAGCGTTGCAGTCGAATCACGGACTAAGAAGATGATGCCAGCTTCGCCTGTTCAGAGACTGGGGGCTTGATTCAATTAGTTTCGGCCCAGCTGTTCTTTGGCAGCGGCTACAATCAAGTCCGGCTCGAACCCAAATTTTTTCTGCAGTTCCTTCAGCGGAGCCGAAGCGCCAAACGTATTCATGCCGATGACGTGGCCGGAATTGCCGACGTAACGGTCCCATCCCAAAATCGAGCCCTGCTCCACTGCGACGCGCGCTTTCACATTCGGCAGCAACACGCTATCGCGGTAAGCTTGCGGCTGCTGCTCGAAAATTTCCCACGACGGCATGGACACCACGCGCGAGCGAATACCCTCCGCGATCAACTTCTCGTGAGCGAAAACAGCAAGACTGACCTCACTGCCCGAGGCGATGATGATCACCTCCGGATTTCCGCCGGGAGCGTCTGCGAGCACATAGGCTCCCTGCGACACACCCGAAGGTGGCGCGTATTTCTTGCGATCGAGAGTCGGCAAAGGCTGACGGGACAACGCCAGCACCGCCGGCTGATGCCGCAACTGCATGATGAAGCGATAAGCCTCGACGACTTCGTTTGCATCTCCAGGACGTATAGTGATCAGCCCCGGTATTGCTCGCAACGATATAAGTTGCTCAATCGGCTGGTGCGTTGGGCCGTCCTCGCCATCACCCATCGCGTCATGCGTGAATATGAACATCGAAGGCAGCTCCATGAGCGAAGCCAGACGAATTGCGGGCCGGGCGTAGTCGCTAAAGATGAAGAACGACGCGCCAAAGGCGCGCACCTTTGAGAGATTAAGTCCGTTGACGATTGCCGCCATCGCATGCTCGCGAATTCCGAAGTGCAGGATTTTTCCCTCCGGGGTATCGGCCTGAAAATCTCCTGCTCCTGGGTAGGTGAAGAGGGTTTTGTTTGACGGGCCAAGGTCGGCAGAGCCTCCAAGAAACCACGGAATATTTTGCGCGAGCACGTTCAGAGTTTTGCCGGAAGCATCGCGGCCAGCGACGCCCTTCGCGTCGGCAGGAAACACTGGGAGGTTGCGGTCCCATCCGGTCGGAAGCTCGCGCTTCTGCATCAACTCAACTTCGACCGCGAGGTCCGGATATTGAGTGCGGTACGACTCGATAACTTCCGCCCATTTCTGCCGGGCATCTGCGCCGCGTTTGCCGATGCCGGCATTGAAGTGATCGTATACACCATCGGGCACAAAGAACTTTGCATCTTCAGGAAATCCATATGCTCTCTTGCACAGCCGAACTTCGTCTTCTCCGAGCGGTTCGCCATGAGCGGCAGCAGTGTCTTGCTTGTGCGGAGAACCGTATCCAATGTGGCTGTCGAGAACAATGAACGTCGGGCGGCCTTTCGTCTTTCTAAATACCTCGAGCGCTTGCTCGATGCGATCGACGTCATTTGCATCGCCGACCCGCAGCACATTCCATCCATACGCGATGAATCGCGTTTGAACATCTTCAGTAAACGCTAGGCGCGTGTTGCCTTCGATGGTGATGTGGTTGTTGTCGTAAATCCAGCACAGATTATCCAAGCCGAGATGTCCGGCCAGCGACGCGGCTTCCGATGAAATGCCTTCCATGAGACAACCGTCGCCGCAAATCGTGTAGATGTTGTAGTCAAAAATGTCGAAGCCTGGCCGATTGTAGCGGTGGGCGAGCCACTTCTCGGCGATCGCCATGCCAACGCTTGTCGCGGTACCCTGCCCGAGCGGCCCCGTTGTCGTCTCCACACCGGAGACCCAGTGATACTCAGGGTGGCCGGGAGCTTTGCTCCCGAGTTGGCGAAAGTGCCGAATGTCATCGAGCGTGACCGAAGGATGGCCCACCGTTTCGTAGTCGGCATTCACCGCTTGCACGCCGGTGAGATGGAGAATGGACCACAGCAACATCGACGCGTGGCCGTTCGAGAGCACGAAGCGGTCGCGATTCGGCCAGATCGGATCCTGCGGATCGAATTTGAGCGCGCGGTTCCATATCGTATAGACGAGTGGCGCGAGCGCCATGGGCGTTCCGGGGTGGCCGGAGTTCGCCTGCTGCACGGCATCGATGGAAAGCGTGCGAATCGTGTTGATGCACAGGGTGTCGAGTTGTGCGGCAGTCAAAGTCTCAGTTGGAGCGATTGCGGTACTCATGATTTTCTCCGTACACAAATTCGAATCGTGTTTTACTGCTACGCAGGGATTGCTGCGGACGTTATTCCGAGCTCGGTCGATGCTTTTTTCTCGAGAGCTGCAACTTTGTTCAATCGACGCAGGTGCCGCTCAGCCTGGCTGAACTGCGCGGCAAGAAATGTCTCCACCAGTTCCCATGCCACCATCGGCCCCATTACGCGACCGCCCAGACAAATAATATTCATGTGATCGTCTTCGACTCCCTGGTGGGCCGAAAAGTGGTCGTTGATCAGACCAGCGCGCACTCCGGGAATCTTGTTCGCGCAAACTGATGCGCCCACACCGCTGCCACAAACCGCAATTCCGCGCTCGACTTTACCGGACGCGACAGCGCGGGCGAGCGGCGTAACGTAATCGGGATAATCATCGCCTGGCTCGACTTTGGTCGCGCCGAAGTCAACAACTTCGTGACCTGCTGCAGTGAGTCGCTGCCTCAGGTCCTCTTTTAATCCATATCCGCCGTGATCGGCGGCGATTCCTATGCGCATGCACTCTCCTTATTATTAGGGCGCAGAATAGCGACCTTATTCAGAAAAGCCTGTCATCTCATGCCACTTCTGTCTTGGCATGCTTTTCCACGAGGCTCGCGGCCACCCGATCTGCCAAAACCACCGCGTTCTCAGCGCGGATACGGCCCGCGGGGATCGAAATATCTCCGTCGAGCAAGCGAGGCAGCATGGTGGCCTTCTCACTCCCAGTCACAAGCCACAGAACCAGTCGCGCGCGATTGATAATCGGATACGTCAGAGTCATTCGCCGCCGTCCCTGGTAGATTCCCGTGAGTGCGACGTCTTCACTTGTTACGCTGAGGACCGGGTCTCCCGGCACGAGCGAAGCCGTGTGACCATCCGGTCCGAGTCCCAAATGAACCAGATCGAGCACGGCCGGCGAACCCGCAAGTTCGTTTAGAGTCAGCGCATAACGCAAACAAGCCGATTCCAAGTTGCGCGAGTCCACCGGCATTTCGTGGATTTGCTCCGCTCGCAACGGAGCATGCTCGAGCAAACTTTCGCGGAGATGCGTGAGATTCCTGTCGGGATCGCCTTCTGGGGCGACTCTTTCATCCACCTGAACCACGTGCACACCCGCCCACGGCACATCTTCCTGCGCGAGATCACGAAGCATGATCCACGGAGTTTTGCCGCCGCTGACGGCCATGACAAATTTTCCGCGAGCCGCAACCGCATCCCGCGCTTCTTTGGCAATAAGCCTCGCAGCTTCGCGGGCAACACTTTCGGCATCGGTGTAAACTTCGATTTTCATCACGCCGCCTCACTTGCAACTGCGAGCACTTTCTTTTCGCTGGGGTTGCTCCAACCTCCCGGCGGTGTCACGCGATCGACTTCCTTCGGACCCCAGGTTCCCGGTGTGTACTGATAAGCCGGCGTGTTCTTCTTCAGCACCGGCTCTACAATGCGCCACGCCTCTTCGACGTAGTCTTCGCGTGCGAACAACGTACTGTCTCCCTCCATCGCTGCTCCAAGCACCCGTTCATACGCGTCCATTTCATCCGCACGTGGAGAGTGGCTGGCCACCATTTCACCGGTTTGAAGCGCAATCCCGTCGGCGTTAGGCGCCAGGTTCATCATCCCCATGGCAATCGTGATCTCCGGACTCAGCCGCAGGCGAAGATGGTTTTCCACCAACTGGCTGTCGGGAATCAGTGTTGGAGGCTTGCGAAACTTGGCAACGATCTCGGTGGAAGTTACAGGCAAACACTTGCCGGCGCGAATGTAAAACGGCACGCCTTTCCAGCGCCAGGAATTGATCTCCAGTTTCACGGCGGCGAAGGTCTCGGTCTGCGAATCTTTCGCCACCCCGTTTTCGTTGCGGTAACCGCCGAATTGGCCGCGCACCAGGTCCTGTTCGTCGACCGGCGCCATCGCTTTCAATACCTTCACCTTTTCGTCGCGAACCGACTCGCTGTCCAGACCGACTGGAGCTTCCATCGCCAAATTCGACAACACCTGGAACAAATGGTTCTGGACCACATCGCGGATGGTTCCTGTCTGGTCGTAGAAACCGCCGCGGCCCTGTACGCCGAAATCCTCCGCCATCGTGATCTCGACGCTTTCGATGTAATTGCGGTTCCAGAACGATTCGACAAAAGTGTTGGCAAAGCGGAAGGCGAGCACATTGTTTACTGCTCGTTTGCCAAGATAGTGATCGATGCGGAAAATGTCAGCTTCATCGAAGACACTGAGCAGGACTCGATTGAGCTCCCGCGCTGACGCGAGATCGTGCCCGAAAGGCTTTTCCACGATCACGCGGGCGCCTCTGCCACAATTCGATTTCGACAGATGTTCCACGACGGTTTCGAACAGAACCGGCGGGATTGCCAAATAATGCGCGGGACGTTTCGCATCTTTGAGTTCCTTGCGAAGTGCGACAAAAGTTGCGGGATCCTGATAATCGCCGTCCACGTAGCGCAGCAAGCTGATCAACTTGTCGAAAGCTGCGGGATCGAGCCCGCCGTGTTTTTCCAGGCTGTCTTTTGCGCGAGCGCGAAGCTGATCGAGATTCCATCCCGCTTTGGCGACGCCGACGACAGGAACGTTGAGGTGTCCTCGTTTCACCATCGCCTGCAATGACGGGAAAATCTTTTTGTACGCAAGATCGCCGGTGGCGCCAAAGAAAACCAGCGCGTCCGAGTGGGAATTGGTCATGAAGATCTCCTTTATGCGGCCTCAGTTTTTTCTGCTGGTTTTTCCAAATGTCCACCGAATCCAAAACGCATCGCGGACAATAGTTTGTCAGCATAGTCGGCTTCGCCGCGTGAGCTGAAACGCTCGTACAGCGAGGCAGTGAGCACCGGAGTCGGAACCGCTTCATCGATAGCGGCTTTGATCGTCCAGCGGCCTTCGCCGGAATCAGAAACCCGCCCGGCAAACTTCGAGAGCCCGGGATCCTGAACCAGCGCAGACGCAGTCAGGTCCAGCAGCCATGACGCAATCACGCTGCCGCGTCGCCACACTTCCGCGACATCTCGCAAATTGAATTCGTACTGATAATGTTCCGGATCGCGCAGCGGAGTTGTTTCGGCGTCAATGTTCCCTTGCCGTTTTCCGACATCTGCAGAACGCAGCACAGAAAGCCCTTCCGCATAAGCCGCCATGATTCCGTATTCGATACCGTTGTGGACCATCTTGACGAAATGCCCGCCGCCGTTCGTGCCGCAGTGCAGGTAGCCTTGTTCGGAGGTGCCGTCGAGTTTTTCGCGGCCCGGCGTGCGCGAGATGTCGCCTTTCCCTGGAGCCAGCACCGAGAAAATTGGATCGAGGTGCTGGACGACATCCTTTTCGCCGCCGATCATCATGCAATAGCCACGCTCGAGGCCCCACACACCCCCACTGGTGCCCACGTCCACGTAGTGAATCTTTTTCGGGGCGAGCTCTTTTGCGCGCCTGATGTCATCGACGTAGTAGGAATTTCCGCCGTCGATGAGGATGTCGCCTGCCTCGAGATGCGGTAACAAATCGGCGATGGTTTGATCAACCACGGCCGCGGGAACCATGAGCCAGATGGCGCGCGGTTTGGAGAGTTTTTTCACGAAATCTTGTAGCGAAGACGCTCCTACGGCGTTTTCTTTGACTAGATCATTCACGGCTTGTGGCGAACGGTCGAACACAACACAGTTGTGTCCTTTTCTCATAAGGCGTCGCACCATGTTGGCGCCCATCCGGCCGAGGCCAATCATTCCAAGTTGCATAAATTCTCCTCTTGTGAAAATTGCGTTTGAACTTCACCAACCTCATCACTACTCAGGCTACGCTTCCGACGGCACCAGAGCTGACCACTTTGCTGTCGAAGAGTCGCAAGCGCGTGCTGACAACCTGCTTCACGGCGTCTTCAACCGGCCGCAGAATCTTGTAGGGCACAACTTCGTTGGGGTCTCGGGCCAGGCTTTTATCCAGCGATTCCCTCCAGGCAACGCGCAGTTCGGTATTGATGTGAATGATGTTAATGCCCGCGGTGATTGCCTTACGAAAGTTGTCATCATCGGTCCCAGACCCGCCGTGTAGAGTGAGGAAGACTCCCGCCGCTTGCTTGATTTCCGCAATTCTCGGGATATCCAGATGCTTCTTCGCTTTTCCCTGCACCATGCTTTTCAGCATGCCGTGCATGTTGCCGACGGCGGGAGCGAGAATGTCAATCCCGGTCGCCTCGACAAATTGGTGCGCTTCTTCCGGTGTGCTGAGTTTTCCGCCCTGAGCGGTCTCTTTGATTTCGGAGCCGGTCCCGATATCACCGATTTCTCCTTCGGCGAGGATTCCGGGATTGATGGCCTTGATCGCTTGAGCCGCTTCCTTCGTGCGCGCCACATTTTGATCAAAGGGCAACGCGGAAAAATCAATCGTCACAGCATCGAAGCCCGCATTCGCAGCTTCTACCGCCTTTGCCAAGGAATGTGTATGGTCGGCATTGAGAAAGATTGGGACGTCAGACTCCTGCCGCATGCTTTCCACTAACGCCGCAAGCTGGCGCGCGCCAAAGAACTCGCGCTCTCCTTCGGAGGCACCGACCAGCACAGGAAGTTTGGCCTCACTTGCGGCTGCGACCACGGCTTTCAACAAGACCTGGTCAGAGACGTTGAAATGGCCAAGCGCCGCGCCTTCTGTTTGCAGCTGCGTCAACACGTCGCGCAGCGTATTGGTACTTTTGTTCGTGGACATCATTGCGTTCATCGCTGCTCCTTCATCTTGCGGTAACGCCGAATCAATGTGTTGGTTGAGCTGTCGTGGTTGAGGACGGGTTCTGCGGGGTTCTCGAGTTCAGGAATGATGCGCTGTGCCAGAACCTTGCCGAGCTCGACGCCCCACTGATCGAACGAATCGATGTTCCACATAACGCCCTGAGTAAAGACGGAGTGCTCGTACAGCGCGACGAGTTTGCCGAGTGTTTCCGGCGTGAGCTTGTCAGCGAGAATCGTGTTCGACGGACGATTGCCTTCGAACACGCGATGCGGCACCAACCAGTCCGGCGTACCCTCCGCTTTCACTTGCTCGGGCGTCTTGCCGAACGCCAGCGCTTCGGTCTGCGCGAAAACATTGGCCAGCAGCATGTCGTGGTGACGGCCAAGCGGATTCAAAGGCCTCGCAAATGCGACGAAGTCGCACGGAATTAACCGCGTGCCCTGGTGGATCAACTGATAGAACGAGTGTTGGCCGTTGGTTCCCGGCTCGCCCCAGTAGATCGGCCCGGTTTCGTGCGAAACGGTTTTGCCTTCCAGGGTGACATGCTTCCCGTTGCTTTCCATCGTCAACTGTTGCAGATATGCGGGAAAGCGTTTCAGATATTGCTCGTAAGGCAACACCGCAACTGTGTCCGCACCAAGAAAGTCGTTGTTCCAGACCGCGAGCAGACCCATCAGAACTGGAAGATTGCTTTCGAATGGAGCTGTGCGGAAATGTTCGTCCATCTGATGAAAGCCGTTCAGCATGGCGCGAAAATTATCCGGGCCAACGGCGATCATGGTCGAAAGACCGATGGCCGAATCCATGGAGTAGCGTCCGCCAACCCAATCCCAGAATCCGAACATGTTCGCGGTATCGATTCCGAACTTCGAAACCTCAGCCGCATTGGTTGAGACCGCGACGAAATGCTTTGCCACCGACTTCTCATCGCCGCCAAACCCCGCGACCGACCAGGCGCGAGCAGTTTGCGCGTTGGTCATGGTTTCGAGCGTGGTGAAAGTTTTCGAGGAGACGACAAATAGCGTCTCTGCCGGGTCGAGGTCCTGCACGGCTTCGGCGAAGTCGGACCCATCTACATTGGAGACAAAGCGGAAGTTCATCGTGCGTTCCGAGTAGTGCTTGAGCGCCTCATACGCCATTACCGGGCCGAGGTCGGAACCGCCGATGCCGATGTTAATCACATTGCGAATGCGTTTCCCGGTATGCCCCTTCCAATCGCCACTGCGCACACGATTGGAAAAATCAGTCATGCGGTCGAGCACAGCGTGAACTTCTGGCACGACATTTTTTCCATCCACCAAGATCTGCTCGTCTCTCGGAGCACGTAGGGCCACGTGCAGCACCGCTCGCTTCTCGGTGATGTTGATCTTTTCCCCGCTGAACATGGCGTCAATCCGCGCTCGCAAACCGGATTGTTCCGCGAGTTGCAGCAGCAGCTTGAGAGTTTCATCGGTGATGCGGTTCTTCGAATAATCGAGATACAGCCCCACGGCCTCGAGCGACAAGCGCTGTCCGCGTTTGGGGTCATCCGCGAAGAGCTGCCTCAGGTGCAGCTTTGAAACCGATTTGTGGTGTGACGTCAACGCCTTCCATGCCGATTGTTTGGCGGTTTGCTTTTTTAGCCGTGGTTGAGGAATCGCTGCCATGCTCATCTCCTTTTTTCTTCGCACTATTTCCATTCCATCGCATGCGACTAATTCGTCGCGACAGAAAGTTGTGCTCCTGTAGTGTTTCCAATGTTCTTAAGACTTTGCAGTCCGAAGGTGGCGGCTCCCACGAGTGCCGCACGGGTTGTGATTACGTGAATCGGAATCCGCTCAACCAGTTCTTTGAAGCGTCCTTTAGTGTTGAACGTTTCGATAAACTGGGGCTGTTGCAACAAAGTTAAGAGGTGTAATGCGACCCCGCCGGCAATGTAGACGCCTCCGGTTGCCAGAACCTTCAGAGCGAGATTGGCCGCCTCGCTGGCCAGAATCGAAACCAGTATTTCCACCGTGGCACGGCAGAGCTTGCTAGGGTTCAGTGGATCGAGCGCCGCATTCACGATCGCCTTCGTATGGTCTTTAGCTGACGCAATGGAGCGAGCCACTTCAGGCTGTTCCGGAATGCCTTCGCACTCGCACAGAAATCTATAGATATTGGGCACGCCAATTCCAGAGCACACACGCTCAACACCAACATGTCCGAATCGCGGCAGTAGATATTGCAGCAGACGGATTTGCCGCTCGTCTGTCGGCGCAAAATCGGAGTGTCCGCCTTCGGAGCCGTGCGCTACATACTGTGATCCATTCCAGGTCAGGAAGGATTCACCTAAACCTGTTCCTGGTGCGATGATCGCGATTGGGCCCTTCGCAACCGCCTCTCCTTTATTAATAGTCACCACATCTT
>DATIYR010000189.1:0-6726 GCA_035517535.1 Terriglobales bacterium | reverse complement strand
CCGCTCTGCCACCTCCGTTCGGTCGGGCACAAAAGTGTACTGCGCCACACGGATTTGGCAATTCACGATAAATTTAGGTATGGCCGGTCCCGACCCGGGTCCCACGATTGGCGAGTATTTGCGCGAACGGCTGATGCCGGTGGAAGGTGCGATCCCGCATCTTCCCGGAATCGAGATGTATGGCAACTCGATTCCCGCAGGTACAGTCGGCGGCGACCTGTTTGAATACATCAACTTCCAACAGCGCTACAACATCGATGCGCGAGTTCAGCGCGCTCTGAAATTGTCGAAGGAATTTCTTGAACCGCTCCCGCCGGGTGCGCCGCCGCGAAATTCGGTTGACGATCATGTGGCCTGGCTGAAATCCAGGCCGAATTACAAGCCCACCATGGAAACCGAATACCGGGACGCGCGAAGCTCGGAACAGGTGCGCGTGGCCGAAGATCTGCGCGAACTGTACACGACCGCCGGAGTCCTGCTGGTGGATGCTCAAGGGCATGGAATCATTTCGGCGAAAATTGCGTCGACCGTGCACGACACGTTTCATGCGCTGATGCTCGCCGATCTGGACCGCTACGGTAAAACCACGCCGGAATTGTTTGAGAGACTGAATCTGCGATTGGCGCAATCGGTCACCGCCCGCAACGCATTGGGCAGGACGGAGAAAGAATGGGCGCGCGAAATTGCAACCATGGTTTACGGTGAGGTGCGGCCCAGCGGACATTTTCGCTTCGTGAATTTCGGGCATCCACCGCCGCTGGTGTACTCCGCGGAATTCCGCAGGTTCGTTGAAATCGATTGCAGCCGAATGGTGCAATTTGCCGAACTCGGGCTGGAGATTCCCGAAGACCACCCTGACCGCAATCGCTACTTCTCGTTGCAATTGCGGCAGCCGCCGGCGAAATTTTCCGATCTCGCTGAAATAACCCTGATGAGCCCGGGAGACATCATTTTTCTTTACACCGACGGCGTATATGACGGCAGCGACGAGGACAACCGCCGGCAACTCGAAGCCGTGATGCGCGACCATTATTGGCAGTCAGCGCGAGAAATCTGCACCGCGCTGCTCGAATATGCAAAGAAACAGGATGAGGTTCTGCGGCAAAATGGAGAATCAGACGTAATCGACGACAAAACGGTTTTTATCATCAAGCGGAACTGAAGAGTGGCTTCGACCTTCTACCCTGCTTTCGATTAGAATTCCGAATTGACCTCAGTCGCGCATAGGTAAAGAATGGTAGTCGCCAGTTAAAGCCTTCCGCGCAAAATTCTACCCGAGGTAGTCGGCATGCCAGACGGAGTAGATCGAGCAACCGAAAATGCCGCCAAGAAAGTCTCCCGGCGCGCATTCATCAAAGGCGTAATCACCAGCGGCGTTGCAGTTTCCTCAGCCAGTTATTTGTTTCGAGCGTCGACGCTCTCGGGCCAAAGCGTAGGCGCAGGATTGGGCGAGCGCCTCATCACTTTGAACGTCAACGGCCAGCAGCGCCGCGTAGACGTGATGAAGCAGGAAACGCTTGCCTGGACCCTGCGCTACAAGCTCGGCCTCACCGGCACGAAGCTCGCCTGTGATCGCGCCGAATGCGGATCCTGCACCGTCCTGCTCGATGATGTTCCCCATTATTCATGTTCGGTGCTGACCCACACGGTTCGCAACCGAAAGATTCTCACCATCGAAGGGCTCGCCAGTCCGGAAGGCAAGCTGCATCCGGTGCAGCAGGGAGTTGTGGACGAGCAAGGCTTTCAGTGCGCGTACTGCATGCCCGGATTTGTGATGGCTGCGGTTGGTTACCTCAAGACGAATCCAAATCCCACTCGCGCCGAACTTGCGCATGGTGTTTCCGGCAATCTCTGCCGCTGCCAGGATTACGACAAAATCCTCACCTCGCTTATGCGCGGGGCCGAGTACATGAGGGGCGAGTCGATGAGGAGGAGCAGCCGTGCCTAAATCCGATTCTCCAGCTTCCGGCAGCGAGCGCAAATATGGCGCGAAGTACAAGCTCATCGGCAAGGATTACCAGACGGCAGATCTGTATGCGAAGGTGACCGGCCAGGCGAAGTACGCCGAAGATTTTCGCGCCGACGGCATGCTGTTTTGCAAGCTGCTGCTCAGCCCTGTGCCTCACGGACGAGTAAAGCACCTGGATACGCGAGCGGCTCTTGCAATGCCGGGAGTAAAAGCGATTCTCACCGCGGATGACCTGCCGGCGCCCGCGGATAGCTTGAGCGACCTCGGCGCCGTAATCAAAGCCAACCCGCGCGGCGAACGCGCACTTACGAATGAGCCGCTGTATCAGGGTGAACCCGTTCTCGCGGTCGCGGCAGTTGATGAGTTCACCGCCGCAGAAGCAATCGAAAAAATTGACATCGAATTCGAACCGCTTCCGTTCGTGCTCGATCCGCTCGATTCGTTGCGCCCGGAAGGACCCAATCCGCGCGTGGAAGGAAACATCTGGGTGCAGCAGCCGCCCCCGCCCCGGAAACCCGGTGAGCCGCCGGCCGGCCCTCCGCCTCCGGATGTCGGCAACTTGAAGTGGACGAGCGAGGATTTCAAAGATGTCGACTCCGGCAAACTGCCCATGGGGAAAACCCCAGACGAATGGACTGTCGGCGACATTCAGCAAGGTTTCAAAAACGCTGTGCTCGTGCTTGACGAAAGCTTCGTCACTCCCGATACAAGCCACCAGACCCTTGAAACGCGCAGTGCGCTGGCTTACTGGCAAAACGGCAAGGTTTACATCCACACCGGAACGCAGAGCACGGTTCAAACCGTGCCTGCATTAGCGCGCTGGCTGCACATGGATGCTTCTGATGTGGTGCTCATCAGCGAGTACACCGGCGGAGGCTTTGGCAGCAAAGTGACGGCTGCGATCACAGCGATCATTCCTGCGCTGCTGGCGAAAAAGACAAATTCGCCGGTGATGATGCGCATCAGCCGCGAAGAAGAAACCTTCATCGGTCGCGGTAGGCCAAGTTTGCTGGGCCGCTACAAGGTCGGCTTCGCGAAAGATGGTCGCATCACCGCGGTCGACATGTTCGTCATCTGCAACACCGGGCCTTACGATGCAGTCGGTGATGCGCCGACATCAGGACGAATTGTTTCGTTGCTCTATCAACCGCCGGCGATGCGGTGGCGCGGCGTTACCGTCATGACGAATACGCCTCCGCGAGGTGCGCAAAGTTCTCCCGGCGGAATGCAGGGCATCGTGATGATGGAGACCGTGATGCAGAAAGCCGGGCGCAAGCTTGCCATGGACCAGGTCGCGATCCGGCGAATCAATTGTCCTGAGGGCAAAGCCGACTTTGGACCGGAGATGCACGGCAAGCGGACGCACTCCACCAGTTGCTTTATTAAAGACGCGCTCGACCGCGGCGCCGAACAATTCCGCTGGAATGAACGCTTAGCAAACAAGCCGAAGCAGGTTGGATCGAAAGTGCACGGGGTCGGGGTTTCGCTCAGCTGTTTCTATGGAGGATCGACCGGCTACGACGGACTTTTCGTAATCAAACCGAACGGTCGAGTGGCGATTCAATCTGGAATTGGAAACCTCGGAACAGAATCGGTGATCGATTGTCATCGCGTGGTCGCCGAGGTGCTCGGCGTGCCGTGGGAGAAATGTGATCTCACCTGGGGCAACACCGCGCAAAACCTGCCCTGGACGTGCATTTCCGGCGGAAGCCAAACCACGCACGCGATGACGCGGGCAGCCTACGCGGCCGCATTGGATGCAAAACAAAAGCTGCAGGAGATTGCCGCGAAAACCTACGGCGGTAAACCCGAGCACTACCAGGTCGCTAACGAGCGCGTGTTTCGCAAAGGCGGCGGCGCGGGAATGACTTTGGCGCAGGCCGCGCAGCACGCGATCAAACTCGGCGGCAAATATGACGGCCACGAGCCGCCTGATGATGTAAACAAGTACACCAAGGCTTCGGTCGCCGCGCTTGCCGGACAAGGATTGGTCGGGGTTGGCAAAGACAAGTTCGCGCACGATGGCAGCTCAATGTCTTTCGTCGCCACCTTTGCGGAAGTTGAAGTCGATCGTGAAACCGGCAAGTACAACATCGTCGACTTCCTGGCTTACGCGGATGTGGGCACAGTCATTCATCCGCGCGCGCTTGGCGGGCAGGTGCTGGGGCGTTCGACGCTCGGCATCGGTCATGCGATCGGACAGAAGTGGGTCTTCGATCCGCATTACGGCGAGATGGTTTCGCGCCGCTTTTACCAGAGCAAGCCGCCGACAATCCTCGACCTTCCCGTCGACATGCAATGGGCGGCGCTCGACATTCCCGATCCCGAAACACCGGTGGGAGCGCGCGGAATCGGCGAACCTCCGGTTGGCGGCGGTTGCGCCTCCATTCTGAATGCGCTGGCGGATGCAATTGGTGACGACGTTTTCCAGCGCGCTCCGGTGAATGCGGATACGATTCTCACATCGCTCGAGGCGGGACGCCCCATGCAACAGCCGTTTACGGCGCATATTTAGCGAACGAGTTAGCGGAGAGAACTATGGCGGTAATTCGAGACGTGATGCCGGCATTTCAGTTGCTGCAGCCAACCACTGTCGCGGACGCGCAAAGTCTGCTTCAACAGCACGCGGATGACGTCTGGGTGCTGGCAGGAGGGCTCGACAGCTTCGATTGGCTGAAAGATAGAATCCGGAAGCCTGGAACGGTTGTGGACCTGAGCGGCGTCGACGAACTGAAAGGAATTCGGGAAACGAGCGACGGTCTTGAGATTGGCGCGATGACCACGCTGACTGAAATCGCTCAGCATCCGGTTGTCAAACAAAAATACGGAGTTCTCTCGCAGGCGGCTGAACTGGTTGCCTCGCCGCAGATCCGCAATCAAGGCACGATCGGCGGCAATCTTTCGCAGGATACTCGTTGCTGGTACTACCGCGCCGGCTGGCCATGTTACCGCGCAGGCGGAAACATCTGTTATGCGGATACGCCGGTCGGTCGCAACCGCGAGCACGCAATTCTTCACGCCGAACGCTGTGTCGCGGTGAACGTCTCAGACACCGCGCCAGCGCTGATTGCGCTGGATGCGAAATTTGTCATTCGCAGCACCAATGGCGAGCGCGTCGTTGATGCTGAAGATTACTTCATCGGTCCGGATATCGACATTACGCGTTTGCACATTTTGCAGCCGGGCGATCTCTTGACTGCGATCCGTGTTCCCTCCACCTGGGCCGGCGCAGAATTTTATTTTGAAAAAGTGCGTGACCGCAACGTGTGGGACTTTCCGCTGATGAATGTTGCCTCCGCGCTGAAGCTCTCAGGCAACAACATTCAGCAGATTCGTATTGCGGTGAACGGCGCGGCTGCGCGGCCGTTGAGACTTAGAGCTTCAGAAGACGTGGCCCGAGGCAAAGAACGCACCGTCTCGACCGGAGAAACGGCGGGTAATCTGGCAGTGCAGGGCGCAGTACCGCTGCAGTTCAACGCATACAAAGTTCCGCTGATGCGGAATCTGGTAAAGCGCTCGATCACCGGTGTACAACAGGAGGCAACATGGGCTTCCTAGAGTGGGCAACCAGTCCGTGGGGCGAGCGCGTTCCAATTCACATCGCCTGGT
Organism: Terriglobales bacterium; assembly: GCA_035517535.1. Lineage (GTDB taxonomy): Bacteria > Acidobacteriota > Terriglobia > Terriglobales > Acidobacteriaceae > Gp1-AA145. The sequence goes on along the minus strand of DATIYR010000189.1, from coordinate 1,148 downwards.
TTCTGATCTGGGTCTCGCTGATCGCCGGACTGCTGTTCCTGGTGGTGCACGCAATCTATGTGCGCTTCTTCGCTGGCGAGAAGCAATTTGCGGGCGCGATTTCTCCCGAGCTGGCCGCGCGCTTGCCAGAAAAAATAGCCCGCCACTCGCTTGCGGCACGCTTTTTTCACTGGATCATGGCGGCGGCCATGTTCACGCTATTATTCACGGCGTTTTTGCCCAAGGTTGGAGTGCAATTCAACTGGGTCACCTATCACTGGATCGCCGGCATCGTACTGACCGCGTCAATTCTGTTTCACATTGTTCATGCTTCGTTCTATCTTGACTTCTGGTCGATCTGGCCGGACAAAACCGACCTGCAGGATTCGGTGAAACGAATGAAGCGCTTTTTCGGACGCTCAGGCGAACTGCCGCGCAGAGCAGGGAAGTACCCGCTCGATAACAAGCTCTATCACGGCGTCATCGTGCTCTGCGGCCTTGCCGTCATGATTACCGGCATCTTCATGATGTTCCGGGTGCGCACGGGAATTTTGCCGCGCAATCCTTATTTATTTGGCGATATGACTTGGGGACTCATGTACGTCCTGCACGGGCTGGCGGGAGTTGGCCTGATCGGGCTGGTGATCGTGCACGTGTACTTTGCGATTCGTCCGGAAAAGTTGCCGATCACATACTCGATGATCTTCGGGACAATGAAGCGGGATTTTTACCTCGAAGAGCACGATCCGGAGCGCTGGGTGGTTGCTTCCTCGGGACCTGAGAATCGTGGCAGCGCCAATGCCGACTAGTTCAGTGACAAGCCCAATCATGAACGAAATCGAAGAACGTTGCGACGCTATCGAAGAGTGCTATGAGTTCATGCTGGCGTTCGCGGGCAAAGGATTGGCCAGCGACGAAGGCGACCAGGTCCGATATCATCTCGAGCGCGCGGCAGCAGCGCTCAGCGGACTCGCACAGGAATTCGCGGCAGTCGTCGAAGCGCAGCGACTCAAGCCACCCGACAAATACCACGCCTTTCTCGCCGTGCTCGATCGCGATGCCCGCGATTCGCTGGCCGCCGTCGAGCTTGTCTTAGCTCAATCAACAATCAGTTCTCAGCTCATTGACAATTTAAATGCGTCCATTCACCTTCGCGCGTTGCTGACCGA
>DATIYR010000188.1:0-13274 GCA_035517535.1 Terriglobales bacterium | reverse complement strand
GTCGGCACTACGAGCGTGATGTGTGCGGTGCCATCGGCGTCGAAGGTGGCCGAGTCGGGATTGGAGGATGTGGTCTGGGCTGGGGCTGACAATGTGAGAAGGGCAAAAGGGTGAATACATGAAAATCTTGCTCGAAGGTGAACGAAATTTAACCATGAAGGACACGAAGTTTCACGAAGAAATCTCACTCTTCCTTCGTGTACCTTTGTGTCCTTCGTGGTTAATGCTTTTTGCTCTGCAAACAGACTCAGAAAGGGCTCTCACGCCAGCGCGTACTTGCCCCGGTCGATAATCTTTTCGGCAATTTCCTGGCGCAACTCAATCGTGTTGTAAGGATCGTGTTTTGCCAGGCGGCGCAGGATAGCCAGTTGCGTTCGTAGCATGTCGCCTTCAGCCGCGGCTGCGATGATTTTACGCGCGGCCGATTCGATTTTGTCCATCGCCTCTGAAAGGTAAACGCGAGTCATCGCAACCGGCAGCGCGGCTGCGGATTCGCCCTGGGCCGCTACGACTTTCATCGCACGCAAAAGCGCCGATTCCATGGCGTAGACTTCCATCACCATGTCTGCGATCGCGCCCATGATCTCCTGCTCCTGCTCGATCTGCATCATGTATCTTTGCGTCGCAACTCCGGCGGCAAACAGGCCGAGCTTCTTTGCCGAAGCAACAAGCTTTTGCTCTTCCGGCAGCACGCCTTCGATGTCTTCACTCGCCGATGGTCCTGCAAGAACTTCATCCATTAGTTGCTTGATTGCGGGCATGAGCGGGAGTTGGCCGCCCATGGCGCGCTTCAGCAGAAATCCGGTGATGATCAGGCGGTTGATTTCGTTCGTGCCTTCGAAGATGCGGTTGATGCGCGCATCGCGATAGGCGCGCTCGGCGGGATATTCTTCGACGAAGCCATAACCGGCATAGATCTGCACGGTTTCATCGACGATGTAGTCGAGCATCTCCGACGCCCAGACCTTAATGATGGAGCACTCGACGGCGTACTCTTCGATTGCTTTAAGCGTTTTCTTTCCGGCGTCGGCTGCAGATTTATCGACGGCAGCGAGGGCCGCGTCCATCATTCCTACAGTGCGGAAGACCAGCGATTCGCCAACATATGCGAGAGTGGCCATGTTCGCCAGCTTCTCGCGGATTAAGCCGAAATCGGCAATGACTTTCCCGAAGGCCTTACGTTGCTTTGCATAAGCGATCGCGTTGTTCATCGATTCGCGGGCGCCACCTACGCACATGGCGCCGAGTTTGAAGCGGCCGACGTTGAGGATGTTAAAGGCGATGACGTGACCGCGGCCGATTTCGCCGAGAACGTTTTCGACCGGAACTTTGCAGTCGTTGAGAATGATTGGACAGGTGGACGAGCCGCGAATGCCCATCTTGTGCTCTTCGGCGCCGACGGAAAATCCGGGAAAATTGCGTTCAACAAGAAATGCGGTGAACTTTTCGCCATCGATCTTCGCGAACACGGTGTAGAGATCGGCGAAGCCGGCGTTAGTAATCCACATTTTTTCGCCGTTCAGGATGTAGTGCTTGCCATCGGGGGAAAGCACGGCGCGGGCGCGGCAGTTCAAGGCATCCGATCCCGACGTGGCTTCAGAAAGCGCATAAGCGCCCACGATTTCACCGCTGGCCAAACGGGGCAAATACTTTTTCTTCTGCTCGTCGGTGCCGAAATAAACCAGCGGGAGTGTGCCGATTCCGGTGTGGCCGCCCCAGGTCGTGGCGAATCCGGCGTACTTCGCGATGTGGTCGGCAATGACCGCGGCGGAAACTTTATCCAGTTCCATGCCGCCGTAGATCTCCGGAATCTCAACCCCGCTCAAACCCAGTTCTCCTGCTTTCTTCAACAACTCGCGCGTGATGGAATAATCCTTGTGCTCCATCTTCTCGACATTAGGAATGATTTCCTTTTGCGCGAACTCTTCGGCGGTTTGCGCGATCAGCACATGTTGTTCGCTGAAGTCTTCCGGCGTGAAAACTTCCTCAGGTTTCCGCGATTCGAGTAGAAAGCTGCCGCCCTGGACAGCGGCCGACGGAGCCGACACGGTAGTGGCCACAATAGTCCTCCCGCAAAAAGGATTATCACCTTTTGAAGAAGTTTTCCAATTGGGGCGGGAACCGGGGTAACTAAGCTGCCCTGAAGAAACAGGGACCACATCGTTCAGTGAGCCGCAACAGGGGGAACAACTCCGCCTGCCATGGCAGAGTGTTATTGCGTGGCTGCGGGAATGCCCGATTCCCGCGGCCAGGGACAGAGTAACGAGCGTTGAATGCAGCTTTCGATCCGCCGCGACGACGCCCTCGACAAATTAATGAACTCAAAGCCGGTGCGCGCGGAGTTACTGTGGCGAACGATGGCGCGGGCTTCGAAGGCGATGTCGAGAACTTTCCACCGCAGCGAAACCCTTTCGCCAACCGGGGGAGGGCCGCAGAGCACCGCTGAGAGTCCTCCCAAGCTGATTTCGAGAGTGAGACCGCGCGTCAGCCGCGACCCACTCCTGAACGGGCGCCGGACATTGACGGGCGCGCTCATGAAATAGCGAAGATACCGGCGTTCATGGCTGTGCTGCTCTGCTGCGGTGTTGCCGCTAGTTTGGACATGCATAAAGTTCCTCCCCACGAATTCTTCGCGTCACCCAGCAGACTAGGAGGGCAGCGTTGTTCCCCACGCCGAAGCTGAACGCAGGCTGGCGCGAATCACCTGCAACAACTCGTTGTTGTCCGCCGGCTTCTGGAAAAATGCGGTGGCGCCGGAATCCAGGCTGCGCAGTTCGTTGGCTTGCGGGTCCCGCGCAGTGAGCACAATGACAGGGATGTGCGACAGCGCATCGCTTTCCTGCAGCCGCTTAAGAACGGTAAAGCCGTTGCCTGCGGGAAGCCCGAGGTCAAGGATGATCAGGTTCGGGCGCTCTTTTAAGGCAAGGGCGATGGCCGAATAGCCGTCCGAGGCGCTGACCGTCTCATAATGGTTTGCGCGCAGGCGCAGTTTCAGCGCCATCCTCAACTCGGGATCATCGTCCACAATCAGAATCTTTGCCCGGTTGAAATTCGGGGCTTCGGTTCGTTCAGTTTGCGTCTGCATTTGCATTGTTCTCCTTTTGATTGAAACTGCTCATCGAACTTAGGTCGGCGACAACCATCTCCGTAACGCTCCGCGCGACTTGCTCAATCTGCCGATCCAGCGTTAGCTTCTGGCCTGCATCGAGCGATGCGACCGGGCGCGCCGAGGCTCGGACCGTGCCCACGGCTTTCAGGTGCGTAAGTGCGCCGATCTGCTCGAGAATTCGCGTGATCATGATTTTGACGCGCTCCATGTCCGTCGATGCGACCACGTAAAACGTGTCTTCCGGGCCGTTAGTGGCCAGCGGGGGTAACACCAGATCTTTATCGACGTAAACGCAGCGGCGCAGCAGGTCCAGGCATTCGCGGCAGACTTCCTTCCAGTTGCCACGTACCGGAGTGGCCAGCGGTTTCAAATCGACACGCACCAGGACAATGGCATCGCGGAGCCGTTGCTGGTACACGATTGCCGGCTGAAGCAATTTTGCGAGCGAATAAATAGGCAAATTGAAGGTGAAGGTTGTACCTTCGCCGGCCTGGCTGGCGACCCAGATGCGGCCGCCATGCAGGTTGACCAACTCCTTGGCAATGAAAAGACCGAGCCCAAGGCCGGAGCGGTTCCCGTCAATGGAATCCGGGTCCTGGTAAAGCCGTTCAAAAATTAAGGGGAGGGCTTCGGGCGAGATTCCGCGGCCGGTGTCGCTCACCGAGATATAAGCAAATTCGGAATCGGTTTCCTGCGTGCTCAGTTTGACGGTTATTGATCCTTCTGCCGGCGTGAACTTAACGGCGTTATCGAGCAGGTTGATCAAAACTTCGAGCACGCGGTCAGGGTCGGCATAAATGAGCGGAAGATGATCTTGCGTTTCCAGCTCCACGCGGACCCGCTTTTCCAGAGCCACCGGCCGAATCATGGCAATCGCTTGCCCGACAAGCTCGACGAGGGCGAGGCAACGGGGTTCGATCCTGAGCTTGCCGGATTCGGCCCGCGTAGCTTCCAGAAGGTCGCGGATCATCGCGTGGAGCTGGTTAACGCTCTTCAAAATGATTTGCAGGTGGTCGCGCTGTTCCGGAGTGATCGGGCCTGAGATTCCGTCGAACAGAAGCGACGCGTACTGGTGAATGCAGGTGAGCGGAGTGCGCAACTCGTGTGAGACGTGAGAAAGAAATTGGTTTTTGAACTCAATCTGCTGCTTCCGGCTGATCTCGAGCGAGCGCAGCAGGGCCTGGCGCTCGACCGCGTACCGCATGGAGCGCTCCAGGTTGCGGCTGGTCATGTCGCCTTTGACCAGGTAGTCCTGTACGCCCTGGTGAATGGCTTTCATGGCGAGCGCTTCATCATCCTGCCCGGAAAGAATTACGACCGGAAGATGCGGCGCCTTATCGAGCACCTTGCGAAAAGTTTCCGTGCCATGGCTGTCGGGCAGATTCAAATCGAGGAGCACGATAGCCGGAGGCTTGGATTCAATATGCGCGAGCCCATCAGACAGCCGGTTCACGCAACGGACATCCACCTGCTTTTTGCTTTCCGTCAATCGCAAACGCACCAGATCCGCATCGCCTGGATTGTCCTCGATCAGCAGCACCTCTGTGGGGGAGTCGCTCATCATTTCTCCTAGTGGGATCTCCTAGTCAGGCAGGCTGGCGAAGCCGAACCAGAAATTCTCAATGGAACGCACCGCGGAAAAGAACTGCCCAAGATTGCCGGGCTTGCTGACATATGAATTCGCGCCGAGTTCGTAGCAGCGGGCAATGTCGCGCGGCGAGTGAGAAGTGGTGAAGATCACAACCGGCAGTTCATTCAGCTCAGGATCGGCTTTCACTTCTGCTAACACCGCGCGGCCATCTTTGCGCGGAAGGTTCAAGTCCAGGATGATCAGGTCAGGCCGGCTTGCCTCCGCGTATTTACCGTTACGGTGCAGGAATTCGAGCGCCTGTTCGCCATCTTCGACCGTGTTTACCTGCGCCGGGCGTTCACTGGTGGCGAGCACTTCACAGGTGAGATTGGCGTCGGCGGGGTTGTCATCGACCAGCAGAATTTTGTGCGTAGAGTTCATGGGCTTGTTCCTTCTTATCAGCCCTATCGGCAGCGGCGGCAGGGAACGTGAATCGAAAGTTTGACCCCTGGCCCAATTCGGAATCTACCCAAATGCGGCCGCCATGCTGCTCGACGATTTTCTTGCATATGGCGAGGCCGACCCCGTTACCGGGGTACTCAGTGCGCGTGTGCAGGCGCTGGAAAATCTTGAAAATTAAGTCCCGGTGCTCTGGGGCGACGCCGATGCCGTTGTCCATCACGGAAAATACCCATTCTTCGCCTTGTCTTTCGGCGGAAACTGTAATGCGAGGAATGGCTTTACCGCGGAACTTGATGGCGTTTCCAATCAGATTTTGAAAAAGCTGCACCAGCTGAAACCGGTCGGCCGGAACCGTAGGCAAAGGGGTGCAAGTAACTATTACGCCCTGTTCCTTTAGCGCGATGGTGAGGTTCTTGATCGCTTCATTGACGGCGATGTTGGCATCGGACAAGGCGCGCGACTCCCCGTTCCGCCCCACACGGGAGAACGCAAGCAGATCTTCGAGTAGCGCTTGCATGCGGGTGGCGCCTTCCACTGCGTAGCCGATGTAGCGGTCCGCGGTTTCATCCAGCTTGCTGCGATAGCGCTCAGCGAGCAATTGCGTATAGGCGGAGACCATGCGCAGCGGCTCCTGTAAATCGTGAGAGGCGACATATGCAAACTGCTCCAGGTCGGTGTTGGAGCGAGCAAGTTCTTCGACTTTGTCGGCAAGCTGCCGTTGCACCCGTGCCCGTTCCTCGCGCAAACGCGTTTCCTCAAGTGCCCTGCGCACCGAAGCTGAGAGCCGCGCCAGATGATCTTTCAACACGTAGTCGGTGGCGCCTTGCTTCACGCAATCGACGGCGATCTCGCTGCTTAGCGCGCCGGTGACCAAAATGACCGGAATATTCAGGTTCTTTTGCCGGAGGATATCAAGCGCGTCCATACCGCGAAAGTTGGGCAGATTGTAATCGGCGAGGATGACGTCATACTGAGTCCGTGCCAGGCGCTCACGTACCCGGTCGGCAGTATCGACGACGTCCGCGTAAACCTCGAAGCCATTGCGGCGGAGTTCGGCAATCTCAATCTCGGCGTCAGCGGGAGCGTCCTCGATCACGAGGACCCGCAGACCCCGACTAGTTCCGCCGTTTTTGCGTTCGCCGTTTATGGTTGCGCTGCTCATGGTTGTGCTGCCGCTGCGGCGATTTGTGCCGGAGTGGACAGAGGTCGCTGGTTGATCACCATCCAGTACAGTCCGGCGCTCTTCACCGTTTTCCGAAATTGATCGAAGTCGACCGGCTTCTGAATGTAGCTGTTCACGCCCAGGTTGTAGCTGGCGACGAGGTCGCGCTCTTCCTTCGACGAAGTCAGGATCACCACGGGCACCGATTTTGTCCGCGGGTCCTGCTTCACCCGCTTAAGCACCTCGAGGCCATTCAGCTTGGGTAACTTCAGGTCGAGCAATACCAGCCGGGGATGACGGTCGAAACTGCGTCCGCTAAAACGGCCGGTGCAAAAGAGGAACTCCAGTGCCTCTTCTCCGTCGCGAACGGCAAAAACGTTGTTCGCGAGGTTCTCGCGCCGCAGGGCATGCAATGTGAGTTCGAGATCGTCGGGATTATCTTCCACCAGCAAAATGTCAACTTCGTTGGGTGTAGTCATACAGTCTCTTTTGCCAGGATCGGCTCATTGTCGATTTCGTTTGCTTTTGTGCTGCCCAGGGTCAAATAAAATGTGGCGCCCTTATCCAATTCGGCCTGCGCCCAGATGCGCCCGCCGTGCTTTTGAATGATGCGTTGCACAGTGGCTAATCCGACGCCGGTACCCTCAAACTCCTCAGCGCGATGCAGGCGCTGAAAGACGCCAAATAACTTATCGGCATATTTCATGTCGAACCCCACTCCGTTATCGCGTACATATACCACCTGCTCGCCGGCGATCTCCTCGGTTCCGACTTCGATTGTGGCTTTCGGCCGTGGCCGCGTGTACTTGAGGGCGTTCGAAAGCAGGTTTTGAAACACCACTTTGAGCAGTGCCGAATCTCCCTCCACGAATGGCAGATTGCCGATCTTCCACTCGACTTCCCGGCCTTCGGTATCCGGCCTCAGATCGGAAATTACGTCGTTCACGAGCGATTCAAGGCCGCTAACTTTCACCGTGAGCTCGTGCCGTCCGATACGCGTCAGGTTCAGCAAATCGTCGATCAGCATGCCCATGCGGTTTGTGCCGTCCTGGATACGCTGTAAATAGCGGCGACCTTCCGGATGCAGGCAGCCGGAGCATTCCTCGGCTAGCATCTTCGAAAAACCGGCGATATGGCGGAGCGGAGCACGCAAATCGTGCGATACCGAGTAGGTGAAGGCTTCAAGTTCGCTGTTAGCGGCCTCCAGTTCCTGAGTGCGCTCGCGCACCCGTTGTTCGAGGTCCTGGTTGAGATTGCGGATCTCATCTTCCGCCTGCTTGCGCTCGGTGATGTCGCGGGCGACAACAGAAAAACCATGCAGCGCGTGAGCATCGTCATACATCGGCGTAATGATCTTGTACGCCCAGAATTGAGTGCCGTCTTTGCGAACACGGATGCCTTGCTCCTCGAAGCGACCAGCCTGGACCGCTCGCTGCAGTTCCTGGACGGGACGGCCGAGCGCGCGATCTTGAGCGGTATAAAAACAGGCGAAATCCTGGCCGATGATTTCTTCGCTGTTGTAGCCCTTCACCCGCTCCGCCCCTGCATTCCAACTAAGCACACGCCCTCTCGGATCGAGCATGTAGATGGCGTAGTCCTTTACGCCATCGAGCAGGAGTCGGTAGCGCTCTTCGCTCTCACGTAAGGCTGCTTCGGTGCGCTGGCGCTCGGTCACATCGCGCAAGATGACGGTGAATAGTTTTTTCCCCGCGGCTTCGGTCTGTGAGATGGAGGCTTCGATGGGAAACTCAGTGCCGTCCCCGCGCAGAGCCCAAAGCTGGCCCATCGAACCCATGCTGCGGGCGGTCACTCCTGTGTCTCCAAAGCGGCGCACGTGCTGTGCATGGGCGGAACGGTAACGTTCGGGAATAAACCGATCGAGCGATTGCCCTAGCGCGTCGCACGCGTTCGAAGCGAACATTTTTTCTGCGGCGGCATTGAATAGAAGAATTTTTTGATTTTGGTCAACGGTGATAATCGCGTCCATGGCGGAGTCGATAACACCGCTCAAACGCGCCTGACTGGCCCGCAGTGCCTGCTGCGTTTCGATGCCAAGGGTGATTTCCCCCTGGAGTGATCGGTTCATGGACGCGAGCTCGGCAGTTCGTTCCTCGACCCGCTGCTCCAATTCCTGACTCAGGCGCGTGAGTTCCTCTTCGCGCTGCATTCGCGTCTCCACTTGATTTTGTAGCTGGAGGTTTGTCTCCTTTAACTGGCTGGGGCTGGGCAGCGCAATCGCTCTCGGTAGCAAAGGAATGAGCGCCACGGCGGTGATTATCGAAACCGCGGCGGTCATCGCCTTCACGATTCCCGAAAGCAGATAGGTGGGGTGCCAGACGGTCCAGACTTCCATCAGGTGCGTAGTGCCACACCCGAGGATGAACAGGCCAAACATCCAAAACATCCAATTGAAAGGAATGTCGCGCCGCTTGCGAACCAGGTAAATCAGCGAGAGCGGAATGCAGTAGTACGAAAATGCGATGACGCTGTCAGAGATGACGTGCAGCCACACGATATGCGGGTCCCACAAATAGCAGGTGCCGTGGGGGAGAAAATTGGACGAAAACAATTTGTGGAAAATTTCCAACCTGCTCTCCCTCCTCGCAGTCCGGCGCCTCTCAGGCCGTCACGGCGCAAGAATCCGGCAAGTTACCATCGTCAAGACATTGGGGGAACTTGAGCAAGAAGAGCATGGCCGGATTGGTCAGAAGGGAAGCGTGTACGGTCGCCTACGGGTTTCGATCTTTCTCCCTACGAAATCCTGTCTGTCCCGGGCGATGTCATCCCGAGTCCATTCGCGGCACGCGCACCGGAAGAGCGACCGTGCGACGGCCGGTACCGGCACTGCCGTTGTCGGGACTAAATGATCGGTTCTTGCGATTCGCCTCTCTGAATGCTGCCGAGCTTAACGGAACTTCCACTGATCCCAATCCGTAATAAACCGTGCAGCAATTTGTGCGATCATCATTGGCGGAATTCCGACCCGGGTTTTGAGAGAAGATGGCGACGACCACCTTTACAGCCGCGGCTCCCAATAAACAGCGCCAATCATTACTTGCTGATGGAATGGCGATTATTTGGCTGATCGCACTTGCTGATTTTCTTTTCCATCTTTACTTCAACAACCGCTACGGATACTTTCGCGATGAATTTGACTACATCGCTTGCGGCAGACACCTGGCTTGGGGATACGTCGACCAACCGCCGCTCATTCCATTCCTGACCCGCATTTCTTTAGCCGTGCTCGGAACTTCTCTGCGCGCTGTGCGCTTTATTCCCGCGCTGGCGACGTCGTTTTTGGTCGTGCAGACCGCGTACATCGTCCGCGAGCTTGGTGGGAAAAAATTTGCCGTGTTGCTGAGCGCAATCGTCATCGTTTTCGCGCCGCAGTATCTGTCGAACGGAAGCCTGCTGGGTACAAATTGCCTGGAGCCGAATCTCTGGATGGGCTGTGCGTATTTCGTGATTCTCGCGATTAAACGCAATAACCCGCGGTATTGGTTGTGGGTTGGCGTGATCGCCGGAATCGGCATGGAGGAGAAGTATTCGATTGCATTATTTGTTTTCGGAATTGTCGTCGGATTGCTGCTGACCGAACAGCGACGGGTTTTTCTGAACAAATGGATCTGGCTGGGTGGGCTGGCGGCTTTTCTGATCTTCTTGCCTAATTTGCTCTGGAATATTCACTACCACTTGCCATTTTTGCAGCTCATGCACAATATCCGCGCGGAGCACCGAGATGTGATTCTGCCAGCCGGACAATATTTTTTGCAGGAGATCTTGCTCACAGGCGTGTTCGCGGCGCCGATCTGGATCGCCGGCCTGATTGCATTCTTTGTTTCTCCCCGCTTGAAACCTTACCGCGTGCTCGGCTGGAGTTTTCTCGTCTGCTATTTCGTATTTTTTGTTTTGCACGGCAAAATCTATTATCTGGCGCCGATTTATCCCATGCTGATCGCCGCAGGCGCAGTCGTAACCGAATCTGCTCTCAGCCGTCAGCGCCTTGGACGGGTGAAACGGGCGATTGCTGTCACTTTGGTCGTGAGCGGAGTTTGCACGATACCGATCACGGTGCCGGTGCTTTCTCCCGACGGGTTTCTTGCATACGCGAAAAAGCTTCCTTTCAAACTGCCAGTCATGGAGCATGCACATGCACGGGCGGCACTGCCGCAGTGGTACTCGGACCAGTTCGGCTGGAATGAAATCGTTGCCGAAACTGCTGTTGCCTGGAACCAACTCACTCCCGATGAACGCAAGGATGAAAACTGTGGCATCTTTGCTCAGGATTATGGCCAAGCGGGCGCAATCGATTTCCTGGGCCCGCGTTATGGACTGCCCACTTCGCTCAGCGGACACCAGACGTGGTTCCTGTGGGGGCCGCGCGGCTATTCGGGAAATTGCATGATCGTGCTCGATGATCGCCGGGAAAAACTTGAGAGCCTCTGGAACAATGTTCAGTACGTTGGCACATCCGAGGACAATCCGTACGCGCTCGAAAGGGAAATTCCGGTTTTCATCTGTCGCGGATCCAAGTTCGGAACTCTCGCTGATCTGTGGCCGAAGTTGAAGAAGTGGCGCTAGGAGGTCTGTTCCTCTGTGCGGGTCTCGATGTGCTCGGTGGTTATGTTTTTTCGGACGGCGGTTAGCGTGCACTAATCAGCGATACCAATCATCTCTTGTGAGCGGCATTCCACTCGAACCGTCCGCGCTCTTGATCAGCAACGATTGATACAAATCCAGCTTGCCGGATTGGAAGTAATACGCCGAACCGGCCAAATAGAGCCGCCATATACGATATTTGAGCTCGCCGACCAGTTCACACGCGCGCAGTTCATTTTCCTCTAGTCTCCGTAGCCAACGGCAGAGCGTCAGGAAGTAATGTTCGCGCAGGTTCTCGACATCACGCACTTCGAAGCCGGCCGCCTCGGCGTGAGTGAGCATGGTTGAGATGGGAATCAGCTCGCCGTCAGGGAAAACGTAGACATCGGTGAAAGTTTTCTCGGTCGTCTTGGGGCGGTTGCCGGCTCGGCCGATACCGTGATTGAGAAAGACACCTCCGGGTCTAAGCAGATCGAAAGCGCAGCGGAAATACTCCGGCAGCGCGCTTTCGCCGACGTGTTCGACCATGCCCACGCTTACGACCTTGTCGAACTGTCCAAACTGATGAGCTTCGCGGTAATCGAGCAGGCGCACTTCACAACGCGAAGAAAGCCCCGCTTCTTGAATTCTGTGCTGTGCGATCGCGAGTTGCCGCTCGCTCAAGGTGATTCCGGTCGCGTGAACGCCGTAATTGCGGGCGGCATGAAGAATGAGCCCGCCCCAGCCGCAGCCGATATCGAGCAAGCGCTCGCCTTCGCGAAGCCGCAACTTGCGACAGATGTAATCCAGCTTTTCTATTTGCGCAGATTCAAGCGACTCATCCGCAGATTCGAAATACGCGCACGAATAAACCATCGCGGGATCGAGCCAGAGCTGGTAGAAGTCGTTCGAAAGATCGTAATGAAAGCTGACCGCCAGCCGGTCGCGCGCTTTCGAGTGGGTCCGGCCGCGCAACTCCAGGCGAACTTCCTCTTCGTGCAGCTTGGAAGGCAAGCCCAGCAGCAGGCTGGCGAGCTTTAATTTTTTTCCCGCGCCGAAATTTTTTTGCTCCAGATATTCCGCTACCGGAAAGACGGCGAGAATGTCGCCGGAGATATCGAAGTCGCCATAAATGAAGGCTTCGCCAAGCGCGACCTGCCGGTCAGGGCGTAGCAGCGTGCGCAGTACGCTCGGATGATGGATGTGCCAGGTGAATCGGCAGAACTGACCGGGTTCGGGGTCCCAGCGCGAGCCATCCCAAAACTCGATGGCAAAGTCGCGCGAATGGAATTCGTGCAGCAACTCCTTGACGATTTCCATCGCCTTCGCGGCCGATCTGCTTTCGACAGCTCTTGCTTGCTCTGCCATTGCCGTCAATTATGCCCGACTAGTCTTGGATGTTGACAGTAAAATCCGCGCCCTCCCAGCGTTGCACATTTGGCCAATAAAAAGTGAAGACCACGCTGTGACCTGGGTCCAGCGAGTTGGTGGGCAGGTCAGCAAAATACATTCCCAGGCCCGTGTCTTGCGTCGTGAGGTCGTTCGCGGTCTGCCAGCCGTCCTTGCTCCAATGCACCATCGCCGGCGCTTGGGCCGCAATCCGCAGAGTCTTGCCTGCGGGCACAACCCGACATTTATTGTTGAAGCGCCATTCGCAGTGGGCGGCTTGGCGCTTTTCCACGCGATATCGTTTTACGGTTTGCGGCGGCTGATCAAAAATCCTGCCGTCTTTGAGCGAGCGTACGAGCTTGATGTACTCCGAATGCGCCCACACCAGCGGGCAAGCCGAGCCGGAAGCCTTGCCCAAGAACAGCTCGCGATCGGGAATATCGGCCGCATCCCAAACCTGCTCTGGCAAAAGGCGCGTGCCGTTCGAGGATAGGCTTAGAGTTCGGAGCAGGTCTGCTGCCATGCCCTTGTTACCGGCTTCCAGTTCGTAATGCGCGCGCTCGCCGGAAAGCAGCGGCCAAGCTCGGCCAATCCCGACGCCATCGAATGGAGAGCCATCAGCATGCTCGCCGTAACCATCATCGTTGTAGCGATACCAGCAGGGGCCCTGCGGCAGTTTAGCCTTCAGCAAAGCATCAACAACCTTAATGGTGTTGAGTACCTTCGGGTCCCGTGGGTCTCGCAAGCCAAACCGAACCAGCGCCAGCGCATCCGGGCTGATCACGTGTGAGGCCCGTTCCATATCCTGTCCCGGCGGGCGGTTCTTAATGGGGACGAAGCCGTCAGTCGGAGAAGCCGCGCAATCGGTCTCCGGCGGGGCGATGCGGACGTAATAACCGTCGACTCCGATCTGTCGCGCGAGATCGCCGTTGGTCGAGTAAGTCCATCGCTCAACATTGTCGTTCCAGTTGTCGGCGAGATCGCGCAGGTACATGGCAGTATCG
>DATIYR010000187.1:0-5522 GCA_035517535.1 Terriglobales bacterium | reverse complement strand
GAGGCGTTTTCAAGCGCGGTTTCATAGGCGACCAGTCCCGCCTGGAACAAATCCCATAGAGATTGATCGAAGGTCTGCATTCCGTATTGGGAGGTACCGGCGGAAATTGCGTCGCGAACGGCACGGGTTTTTTCCGGCACGAGAATACACTCGCGAATATAAGCGGTATTGATCATCACTTCGACGGCCGGAACGCGGCCTTCGGCATCGCTGCGGCGAACGAGGCGTTGACTGATGACCGCGCGCAACACAGCCGCAAGCTGTAAGCGAATCTGCTTCTGCTCCGGCGGCGGAAACACAGAGATGATTCGGTTGATGGTTTCAACTGCATCGAGCGTGTGCAGAGTGGAGAAGACCATGTGCCCGGTTTCGGCCGCATGCAAAGCAGTGCCGATGGTTTCCATGTCGCGCATTTCGCCGACCAGAATCACGTCCGGGTCCTGACGCAATGAAGAGCGCAGCGCTGCCGAAAAACTCGGGGTATCGACTTCCACTTCCCGCTGGTTCACATACCCTTTTTTATCGCGATGCAAAAATTCGATCGGGTCTTCGATGGTGATGATGTGTTCGGCGCGCGTGGAGTTTACACGGTCGATCATCGCCGCGAGCGTGGTCGATTTACCGGAGCCGGTCACGCCCGTTACGAGCACAAGACCGCGCGGCATTTCGCAAATCTGCTCAATCACTTTGGGCAAATACAATTCGTCGAGCGCGCGAATTTTTGTCGGAATCACGCGGAGGACAAGACCGACGTTGCCGCGCTGCTGGAAGACGTTCACGCGGAATCGTCCCAGGCCGGCGACGCCGTAAGCCATATCGATTTCGCTGGTCTCTTTGAATTTTTGCTTCTGGCGCGCGGACATCATGCTGAATGCCATGGTGAGCATATCTTCTGCGGTGATGCGGGGCTGATCGGTCAACGGCACCAATTCGCCGTCAATGCGAAGGTGTGGATAATTTCCGACTTTCAGGTGCAAGTCGGAGGAACGCCGCTCCATCGCAATCCGCAGCAGGTCGTCAATATGCATTCAGCAGTCCTCGGAGGATTACAGGACAGCACCTCAGCCGCACAGGCCGGTTAACCTGGTGCGAAGAAGTGCTGTCCCTCAACCCATCATCCTCTGAATTCGTAATGTTCCCAAGATGACCTAAGTAATTGGCTGAAATCGGCCCTGGTCGCGGTATTTACGCGCAGGGAGACGACCAGCGGCGCGCTGTGAGGTAGAGGACGATCATCGCAAGCAAAAGTACCGCTTCTTCAATGAGAACAGACCAGGCGTGGAGGGAATCGAACTGCGCGCGAATTGGATTCGAAGGGGAAAACAAATCGATCTCTCCCGCAGTGATGCGCAACAAGTCCATTCGCGGGATGATGCCGAACTGCGAAATCGCTGTGAGTATCAGCATTGCTCCGATGAGCATATGACTGGCGGCAAATATTCGTGCCCTGCCCAACGTTTCGTGATTGTAGATAACTGAACAGATTAGAAAGACGATCCCGCAGACAAGACCCATCCAATGGAGTTTGATGAGCGAATCACGAACCACGAACCCGGCAAGATGCGCTGAGGGAAGCACTTCGAACGAGGTCTGCGCGACCACGGGGAAAAATATGAGAGCGCCGAGCCAGACTGCGAGCGAGAGCAGTAGGAGAAATCTGATGAAAGTCATGCACGCCCATCATAATGGGAAGCACCAATATGGGAAGCATGAATCAAAGCAGATTCCTCACTGCTGAAGCAGTTCGGAATGACATTGGCTTTGGATTTTCTTGGCTGATGGGCTGCGGGTCTACACCGGAACCGGCACCGAATTTACGATTTCCTGAATAACTTCTTCGGGACGAACCGATTTCTTCAATCCGGAAGAATTCATTCCGTGGATGGCAACGCGATGGGCGAAGACGGGAACTGCAAGCGGCTTGAAATCTTCTGGAACGCAGAAGCCGCGCCCATCAAGGAAAGCCATGGCCTGGGCTGCGCGATAGAGCATCTGTGAGCCGCGCGGCGAAACGCCCAGCGTCAGCTTTTCGTGTTTGCGGGTGCGTGCCACGATCTCAAGCGCGTAGCTCACCAGCGAATCATCCACCTCGACTTGGGTGACTGCCTGCTGCATCTCGAGGACATCGCCACCGGTGAGCACAGGTTCGAGATTCTCGAGTTGCGCAGTGCCTGCCTCGGCGCGAAGAATCTCCCGCTCTGATTTGCTGTCGGGATATCCCATCTGCACGCGCATCAGGAATCGGTCGAGTTGCGATTCAGGCAGCGGATAAGTCCCATGATGTTCAACCGGATTTTGCGTGGCGATAACCAGAAACGGCTGTGGCAACGGATGGCAGATCGCATCCACCGTGACCTGCCCTTCGTTCATGGCTTCGAGCAATGCGGATTGAGTTTTCGGCGTGGTGCGGTTGATCTCGTCGGCAAGAAGAACGTTTGTGAAAATCGGGCCACGCTTGAATTCGAATTTTTGCTCGGTGGCGGAGTAAATCGAAATGCCAATGATGTCCGAGGGAAGCATATCGCTCGTGAACTGCACCCGCTGAAAATTGCAACCGAGCAGTCTTGCCAGAGCATGCGCCAGCGTTGTTTTGCCGACGCCCGGAACGCCTTCGATCAGTAAATGCCCATGCGCGAGTACGGAAACCAGGGCCAAGCGCACGACTTCATCTTTGCCGCGAATGACTTTTTTGAGTTCGCGTTCGAGAAGAGAAGCCCGCTCGGAAGCGACGACCACGCCTTCTGGGGACATAAAGTGGATTCTACTATGCGACATCCAGAACGTTTGGGTTACCGAAGTGATCAGAGCTGCGGCCCGTGATTCGTGGCTCGTGGCTAAAAGGCCGTACTCCGGGTCAGAACCTAATTACAAATCACGAACCACGAAACACGAGCCACTCACTATCATTGAAGCATGTACTCAGCCGGCCTGCCCGTCAGACGCTCGATCCTTTTCGCGATCGGCGGATGAGTCGAGAACAGATTCGCCAGGCTCATTCCCAAGAACGGCTGAATAATGAAAAGATGCGCAGTAGATGGAGTCGCAGGAAGCGGCATCCTTTTCGAGTAGGTGTCGAGTTTGGCCAGGGCGCTCGCCAGGGCATAAGGATTGCCGGTGTAGTGCGCGCCGCTTTCATCGGCCTGATATTCGCGGGTTCGTGAAACCCAAAGCTGAATCAACATTGCGGCAAACGGCGCAAGAATCAGCATCGCCAGTGCTGCGAAGCCTCCTCCGCCTCGCTCCTCGCGATCGTTTCCGTATCCGCCGAAAATCATTCCCCATCGTGCAATTTCCGCGAGATAAGTGATCGCGCCGGCAATTGTGGCTGCGACAGAGCTGATCAGGATGTCGCGATTGCGCACGTGGCCGAGTTCGTGCGCGAGCACGCCTTCCATTTCCTCATCATTGAGCAGGTTCAGAATCCCCTGCGTCATGGCAACCGACGCGTGCTCAGGGTTGCGTCCCGTAGCAAACGCATTCGGCGAGTCGGTCGGAATCACGTACATCTTTGGCATCGGGATGCCGATCTTCTGGGTGAGCCGCTCCACAATCTGATAAGCGCGCGGCAATTCTTCACGCGTGACCGGACGCGCGTGGTACATGGCGAGCGCAATCTTGTCCGAGAAGTAGTACGACACGAAATTCATGACCGCGGCGATGGCGAGCGCGATCAACATGCCGTTCTGACCGCCCAACATCCGGCCGACGAACATCAGCAACAGCGTAAGTCCGGTCAGCAGAAACGCGGTTTTAAATGTGTTCCCCATAAATAACCCCTACAGAATAGATGCTATCCGAGACCAGGCCGCTTCAGGGTGTAATACGAGAGCAGGGGTCGATTGGTTCGAAAGGACCGGCCCAACGAAAACCGCGTTGGGTGGGTCACCCTGTGTGGGTCGGATCTAAAGATTACCTATTTGTTGCGTTTTATGGCACGGGCGAGGGTCTGGTCGAGCGCGGCTTTCGTCCTGGCGTACTCCTCATCCGAAATCTGTCCCTTTTGTCGCTCGATCTCAAGCTGGAACAGTTCGTCTTTCAGGGCATCAAGCAATACGCCCGAATTACCGGCTGACGCTTTAGGAGCAGGAAGGGCAGCCGGAACCTCGACTGTAGCGCCACCACTTGAGGCCGCGAGCGCCCTCGGACGCGAGCTAATGTAGACCGCTCCCCCGGCGAGAACGATTCCCAGAGCGCCGAGCAGCCACCAGCGAAATTGATCCATGGGATCGGGGTCATCTCCCGGTCGGCCCAATCCGCCGCCGGGGCGGTTGTCGGCTTCGGCTGCCGGAGCTGAGGTGGTGCCAGAGGCGTTCTGATTTTGATCCTGCAGCGTACCCTCGCCGGATATTTCGAAGGCCAGGTTTTGTCCCGGAGTCGGACTGCTCGCGACTTCGGCAATCGCATCCGGCAGGTCAGGCGGCTGCTTGTCCTGATAGATTCCGGTCTGTCCGGGGCTAAACCCCAACGTGCGCGGCATGATGGCGACAAAGTGTTGCAGCGGATAGATCTCGCGCGGATTGACCGTTGCTTTTCCCGTGTACGCCACGTGATACGTCACACGAAACTGAGTTTGGCCGGGGCGAATCGGGAAAACGAAGGCGTAGCGATTTTTTTCTTTCTGCGGTGAAGGCGCGCTGTTGACCCATTGCCCGCCAGCGGTCTGCGCCTGCGCGTCTTCGATCTCCGCGCCTTCGGGGACGTAGAACTCAAAATCGGCGTCGTTCATCTGGGTGCGCGGCGGCTGTGAGGTGTTATCAACCGCGAATAGACGCATGACGGCAAGCTCGCCTTTGCTGGCCTGCAAGTACATTAGATCTGCGACGGCTTTCACGCCTGCAACTTTGGAGCTTGCATCGTAAACCGTGACGTCGGCGGTCTTCGTTCCCGGCGGCGCAGGCTGATGATACATAACGCCCTGGTGAATCACCCGCACCAGATGCGGCGCGCCTTCGTCGTCAAACTTCAACGAAAAGTGGCCCTGCGCATCGGTTTTGGCCTGGGCAGCCTGCTCCATTCCAGCTGCGAGCTCGATGAGAATGACATCGTCGCCAGCTGATGGCTTATTGGTCGTGCCATTCGTGACGGTGCCAGTGAGCGTGGCGGCCGTTGCGACGCCGGCGAACAGGAGGAGCGATGCACACAACGCAGTAAAGAAAAATTTGTTGTTTTTATTAGTCAACGATTTGTTCCGATTCTCTCTGTGGATTTTCTCCGTGAAACTTTGTGTCCTCTGTGGTTTGTCTTTAACCCGCTAACCACAGAGAGCACTGAGTTTCACAGAGGAAACCCACGGAGGTCACACACGAACCGTTTCCAGCCGAGAAATTTCCGCCAGAAGGGCTGCCGCTTCATCTTCAAGCGAGTTCTTCATCGACTGATAATCAAGCTCCGGAACTTTGCCCGCTTTGTACTCAAAATTCAGATCACGCAAATTTTCGTAAACCACTTCTTTGCGCTCGCGCAGATAAGCGGCCCGCGTTTTCTCCGGCCCCGCGATTACGACCTGCGGAACATGAAAAATG
>DATIYR010000186.1:0-7256 GCA_035517535.1 Terriglobales bacterium | reverse complement strand
GCGGCTTCTCTGCGAACATCTCCAATCCTGCGCGGTACATCTCAGTTCGAAAATCGACCGGTGACCGGTCCAGCAGACGCTCGGCCAAAGAATCGTTATTCGATCGATAGAGATACACAATGCTTCCGCCGGCGATTACCGCGAGGGTTAGGGCCAACGCGACTCGGCGCAACCTCGGCACCGATCCTAAAAACAAGAGATATCCCACCGAAATCGCAGCCGACAACCACACCGCCCTGGTTCGCGTGGCAAGTAGTGCCAGTGGCGCTGCAACAAACAAGATTCCGGCGGGAACTCCACGCAGCTTTCCGCGGCGAAACGAATCCAATGCGATTAGCCCCAACAAGTTCAGGCACACGCCGTTCGCCACCGCTTGCAAAAAAGGTCCTCGTGCCCGGTCGGCGTGAATTCCAAGGTTTTCGTCGGTAATGAATTTCGGAAAGATAAAGGCGTTTGCATTCAGCAATGAAAAAACTGAAATCGCGCACAAGTAGAAAAGAACTGCCAGAAGAAATAGTTCCAACGTTCGCAGCGATCGCCCGTCTCGAAATACGAAGCCCGCGGTGTGAAACATCACGAATGGAACCATCCACTTTGCGGCAAACAGACTCCACGCCTGGGCGGAACACGGCTGCGTAACAGCGCCCCAAAATCCGAGTGCCAAAAGAGCGAGCAAGGGCCATGTCGCAGGAAAAACGCGCAGGCGCTCACGAAGAAGACACAATCGAAGCGGTACCAAAATTACCAGCGCGAAAAAAGCGACTCTATCGATGGGGAAAGACTTTAAGTCCGGAGGCCTGAAAAGCATCGCCGTCATCGTCAGGAGAAAGATCAGCGTCGGGGAATTAATCAAGGCGTGGAACAGTTTCAGCGGAAGAAGGAATAAATCAAGCGCCGGCTCGGCGTTCCGCCGCACTGCGGGGACAGCAACCGAATAACTCATGCGCCACTGCCCTCGAACACCGCAAAGATCGTTCGCCACAGGATGCGAGCATCCAACCAAAGATTCCAGTTCTTGATGTACTCAACATCGAGTGCAACGCTGCGCTCAAACGAGGGATCGCGGCGCGCGGTGACTTGCCACAGCCCGGTAATTCCGGGAACAAAATCCAGTCTCTGTAAATGTTGAATGTGATACCGGCTGGCATCATCCAGCGGATGCGGCCGCGGCCCCACCAAGCTCATATGCCCAAGCAGTACATTCCACAATTGCGGAAGCTCATCCAGACTGTATCGCCGCAATAACCGCCCGATGCGAGTAACGCGCGGGTCGTCGTGAATTTTGAAAAATGCACCCTCGCGTTCGTTGTCGCGTCGCAGATTGTCTTTCGCCGCATCTGCGTCACGCACCATGGTCCGAAACTTGTAACAGACGAATTTCTGCCGCTTGTGGCCGATCCGCACGGCCCGATACAACACGGTTCCAGGTGAATCCAATTTGATCACCGCCGCAATCAGGAGCAAGACCGGCGAAAGCACAACCAGTCCACACACAGCACACGCCACATCAAAAGTGCGTTTCAGCGCCAGTGCGTGCTCTGGCGGACGATGATTGTGAACTGTGAGCAGTGCGGCCGCACCGACGTTCTCAATCGTGAGACCAGCGGAAGACGGAATCTGCGGGACGACGCTGATATCCAGCATGTTATGTCGAGCTTCTTGCACCGCAATTTCAATGACATCGGGATCCGTGCTCGCGACGATGATTTCGTCGATAAATTCCTCACGCGCGATCCTCGCGAACATCGACGGCCCATAAACGTTGCGCAGATGGTTCTCCGCTATGAATCCTTTAATCACTCGCGTGGAGGCCTCGTGATCGTGGATGGCGTCGGCGATCCGCTGTGCGATTCGTCCACTGCCCACGATCAAAACATTGCGCAACGGAGTTTCGGATGGTCCGAGCGCGCGCCACGTCCATCGCGCCGCAACCAGAGCACAAAGGCTCGCAAAACCAAAACTCACAACTTGCAGGGCGCCTAAATTCGAATACGACCATCTCAGCAAAAAACCGCTGAGCAGAGTCGAGTAGGCGATTGCGCGCCCTGCGGCGCCAATTTCGCTTGCCAACATTTTTTTTTGTTGTGAATACAGGTTCTCCTGGAGCGCAAAAATTAGGAATAGCGTGATGTAAATGAGTAAAAGCCCTGGGTTAAATCCATGAGTGCGAAGTTGCCCATGGCCTCGCGTCACAAGGAAACACACAGCCCCGATCAGTATGGAGTCGACAACCGCCGGAAGCGCCATTCCGGGGTGCAGCGGGCGTGCAAACCTAGGTTGAAGCTCGGCCGTGATTCTGCTGAGAAGAAGAACGAATCGACTTGAATTTTCATTACTCGTTGCATCCACTGACTCATCGCTTCGGTTGCTGAACACCGACATTCCCGGGACAAGTCTCGACAAATCGGAATGCCATAGCCCAGTCCTGGGCACAACTGGAACGTGCGGCAGACTTGCGCTCGACGCCTTGGCCCGCTGATATGCACCCAGATCGATAATGTTCGCGGTTTGCCCCATTTGGATTTAGAGTCGCCGGTAGACCGACTCCGGTATTGGCAGCGTCCTTTGATCCAGCACGGTTCCGATCAAGTTCACTCGATATCGCAACAACTGTTCCTTGGCTCTGAGCGCCGCCTCTCTGCGGGTGACGTTCGCGGTAAGCACCAGGACCGCCGCGTCGCACATATTGCAAAAGACCGGAAGCTCGCTACTCGTAACCGTCGTCGAGAACAAGAGGTATTCGAATGCATTGCTCAGCTCATCAACGCCGTAGCGAATTGACTCGGCTTTGCTGCTTCGCTCATTGCAGACCAACTCCGACGAAATCTGCCACACGCCCTCTTCAACCGGACTCGCATACGCCTGCCATAATCCGCGTCCGAGTTGGGGTGGAGATCCTTCTGGATGCGCTGCGTTCCCGTGAGATATTGGCGAGGTTCTGACAATTGCCACAGTCTGGCTCGAGGCTCTGGCCAAAGTGCTCGCAATTTTTCCGCAAAGCACTGAGCAACTGGTGCGCTCGTCCGGGCTTGCCAGCAGAATTGATTTGCGTCTCACGGCTGCTGCTGGAAAGAACAGCTGATGCACGAGTGAGAAAAGTGGGTCACTCGTGCCATGAACGGTTGCCGATGGAGCGGGAGTGGATCTGCCTCTGGGAACCGTTGCAATTCCGGACACAAACTGTCTCCAGACATTCGCACCTACGCTCATGAGGCCTCCGATCCGCGGAAGTGGGCATTTCCCGCAGGAAGGCACGCCAGCACCGGGGAGCCTAGAACCGCGAAGACTTCCTCTGGCGTGCGGAATGAGGGATCAAAATAGTCCGTCGCAAATACCACTCCCGTGCTGAAAGCACCGGCGCCAAGGAACGAAAAGCAGGCCGCAGCCCAAAAGGACCATATCGGTATAGCTGGCGCTCGTGGCTCCTCGGCGAGAGCAACGTTCAACACGCCATCTTCGTCCAGGGCGTCGCCAATCCGGGCCTCTTCACGCTTGCTCTTGTAGAGCAACCATTTCTCCTCAGCAGATTTCACCTTCTGCTCCAGGTCATGCTGGCTGACGGCACCTTCTTCCAGGCGCTGCGCGTCCGCGCGATACTCCATTACCTGGCGGCGCGCTATAGCCGCTCTCTCCTGGAGCCCAGCCAGCTCCACCTGCGCTTTCAGCCGCTCCGAATGCGCCCACTCGTATTCGGGGTTGTCCTCCGTGGTCTCATCGTGCAACGGCTTCAAATCTTCGGCTGCGATCGCAGCTTTCGCCTGCGCAATCTGCTGCTCCACTTCTTGCACCAGCCGGTACGACGGCTGAAATTTCGTGAGCAGCTCAGTTCGCCGCAACTCCAGTTCCAGCAGCTTCGATTTCATCTTGCCCAGCAACTCGGGATTGTCAGCTTTCCGGATCTGCACGATCCGCCGCTCCGGCAGGCCACGGAGTCGTACTTCCAAGGAACGCGCGCGTTCACTCACTTCCGCCATCGAAGCAATGAGTCCTAACTCCGCGGCTTCCGCATCGCTAAGCTTCTGTAGCGCCAAGTCCCGCTCAAGTCCCGCTGAGTCGACGCCTTCTTTCTGTGTAAACGCAATCAGGTTCGCTTGCGCCTGCTGCAACTCCAGCCGTGATTTTTCTTCTTGCTGCTCAAAAAAACTCTGTTGCCCGGCGGGCCGGCGAAGTTCCGCGTGTCTCGCCAGATATGCACGCGCAAGCGAATCCAACACCGCCGCCGAGCGTCGCGGATCGGAAGAGCTATAGGCAACCGTTACCAGACGTGATTTCCTCACCGCCTGTACGTCCAGCTTTTTCGCCAGCCGGCGCACTGCCTTCTCGGTCCTCTCTTCATCGCTCAGGCGGGTCAGCCGCGAAAACCAGGTTGGCTTCGCTAGATCAGTTTTGATTACGACCTGGCGCAGAATGTCTTCATCACGCAGTAATTCAACTTCTGAGTTCAACTCCTCTTCTGTGATCTCGTCGTGCTCAAAGGCGGGCGAGGAACTGGGCGTCGGCGTGATGGCAGGGTCGATGCGCCCGCGCCGTACCAGAATCTTCATTTCTGATTGATAGGAGGGAAACAGCCCGGAATATAAAAGTCCCGCCGTCGCCACGGCTGCAAAGGAAATCACCAGCAGCCGCTTGTGCCGGAAAAAAACCGCCGCGACATCCCTGAGCGTCGGCGAGTGCGATGGCCGCCGCGAGACGATTTGTAATTCTTCTGCCATATCAGAACTGCGCCGGCGTAAAAAACGTGCTCAGGCTGGCCACGGGCAAGAACTTGCGGATTTTCGAAATCCGGTTCTGCGGCACAAACAGCAGGTCGCCTGGTTTCAGCTCCATATCCTCTTCCAGATTTCGCGACGCCAGCATCGCCTTGAGGTTCAGCACGTGCGTCTCGACAATTCCGACTGAGACTTTGCGAAACAGAACAACTTCCGAATGTTTTGCCTGCCCGGTGAACCCTCCTGCGATCGCCACCGCCTCCGCCACAGTTGTCGACGAACGCAATTCGTACTTCCCCGGATGCCCAACCTGCCCGCCCGCCACAAAGAACGGGTGTTCAAAATCCTTTAGATTTACCGTGACTTCCGGCTCGCGCAGCATCCCGGCATAAGCCTTTTGAACTGCGTCCCTCAGCTCGGCGATCGTCGATCCTTCCGCGAACACGTCGCCTACGGCTTTCAGATCAATGAATCCGTCGGGAAGCACCGTCGCCGTCTGGTCGAACTCAGGAGAAAACGTAAACTTGACCTCAACCACATCGCTCTTGCGCAGCCGGTACAGCGGATGGCGTGCCCCCGTCAGGGCCGGACTCCCGTTATTGGGACCCCTCGTGCCATCCGCCGCACTGCTGTTTATGGCGTCTGTTGCGAGCGAAGATTGAGCGTGCAGCCCGAGCGCCGGGTGTGCCAGCAGACCCGCAAGCAACAACC
The DNA here is from genome assembly GCA_035517535.1 of Terriglobales bacterium. Lineage (GTDB taxonomy): Bacteria > Acidobacteriota > Terriglobia > Terriglobales > Acidobacteriaceae > Gp1-AA145. Next base: position 1,836 of record DATIYR010000186.1, on the reverse strand, counting down.
CCAGTAATAACCAGTGAACTGAACGCTTTCGTTTCATCTGAAACTGACGCAACTGCGCCGCGCAGTGAAATTAGCGCGCTGGTTGGACTGCGAACAAGACGTGAAAAGTACGGTGCACGAAAGTAGCTAGACCTGCTTTGAGTGAGAGGAGCTATCGAAGTTGTTCGCTTGATAAAAACCGCAGCCGCAAGCAGAACTGAGCTCAGGAAAAAGCGTCCCGCCGGAATCTGGTCCGTTTTCCACAGCTACAAGCGAAGCGGAATGTTCTCCGGTCACTGCAATCTGGTTTCCGTCGGAATAAATTCACCACACTTGCCGTAGCAAAATCTCTCGCGTTGGGTAGGACATGACAGACGAAAGCGCCTCTTCCCCGGCCACGGTCAGCGTGTTGCTCGCTGATTCCAAACAAATGGAGTGCCAGCTGTTGGCTGATTCCTTGCGACACTGCGGTTTTCAGGTGTTTGTCTCTCCGAGCGAGGCCGCGCCCATTTTGGAACTGCTCGAAACTGCTGGCATTGATGTCGCGGTCATCAGTTGCAGCCCTCCGTATTCCAGCGTGCCCGACTTGACCATCTTCCGCACGCTTCACCTCATGTACCCGCAAATCCCCAAGGTTTGCCTCATGGACATGGAGAGCCGCGACATCACCGTGCAGGCGTTCCGCTCCGGAGCTCGTGGCCTGTTTTCACTGGCCGATTCTTCCTTCCAATCGCTTTGCGAGTGCATCCACACCATCCATCGCGGAGAGATCTTCGCGAGCAACCAGCAGCTCCGGTACCTGCTCGATTCGGTATGCCAGCTGCCTTCCATGCGCGTTGTCGGCGCCAGCGGCGAAACCCTCCTCACCTCGCGCGAAGAGCAGGTCGTTGCCCTGGTGACTGATGGTCTCTCCAATCGCGACGTCGCCAACGAACTCGGCCTGAGCGAGCACACGGTTAAAAAGTATCTCTTTAGAATTTTCGAGAAATTGGGAATCTCCAGTCGCGTGGAACTGGTGCTCTACGCCCTTCACCACGGCTCACCACAGTTGGTGGGCTGGAGTGCAAGGGCATAACCCCAGTGGCTGGTGGCTAGTGGTACGTGGCTAACGTTTGGCCCTCATTGTATCGGTCGCACATATCCTGTCTACGGCGATCTTCGCAGTTCAAACCAACCGACTGGCCACTAGCCACTGACCACTAACCACTCCTCTGTCATACAATGTCAGATCGCAAGCAATGTCAGATCGCAAGCGGCTATGGCGGCCTCGAACCAACTCGACCCATTGGATCAGGAGAAGCAAGCCGCAGCTCGCGCTGCAGTCCAGCTGGTCGAATCCGGCGAGATCGTCGGACTCGGTTCCGGCTCAACTTCTACCCACGCAATTCGATTCCTGGGCGAACGCGTCCGAGCCGGCCTGAAGATCGTCGGAATTCCAACTTCGCAAAAGATCAAACAGCTTGCCGAACAGCTCGGAATCCCGCTCACCACGCTTGAAGAACATTCCCGAATTGACATCGACATCGACGGTGCCGACGAGATCGACCCTCAGTTGAACCTTATTAAAGGCGGCGGCGGTGCATTGTTGCGCGAAAAAATTATCGCCTCGGTCTCGCGCCGGTTTATCGTGATGGCCGATTCAAGCAAGCAAGTGAAACATCTCGGTAGGTTTCCTCTTCCCGTCGAAGTAATTTCGTTCGCGCAATCGCTCATCAAGCCTCAGATCGAAGCCCTCGGCGCGCAAGTCTCCCTTCGCACCTACGCTTACGGCAACCCCTACGTCACCGACGAAGGCCATCACATCCTCGATTGCAAATTCGGCGAAATCCCGGACCCGCCGCACCTCGCTGACGCCCT
>DATIYR010000185.1:0-16540 GCA_035517535.1 Terriglobales bacterium | reverse complement strand
AGGGCTGGCAGCTCAGATGTCGCGAGTGCCATTGTCACAGCTGGTCTCTTCTACGCATTCATCGTCCGCTGCCGATCTCCGAAAATTCCTATTGCAAACGCTCGAGCGCCACATTGAAAAAAAGTTGGTGACGCGAGGAATACTGGAGAGGATCAGCTGATACTTCGTGTCCTTCGTGGCGGGGACGAGGCTGACGCCATTTGTGACATCCTTTACAATCACTGATTACCCGACAGGATCAGCTTTGACTCCAGCTACTGCCAATTCGCTCACCTTTCAGGAACTTATCCTGCGCCTGCAGACCTTCTGGGCAGAGCGCGGGTGCGTGTTGCAGCAGCCATATGATCTTGAAGTTGGCGCGGGAACGATGGCGCCCGAAACGTTTCTCCGCGTGCTTGGGCCGCGGCCATATAAGGTCGCCTACGTGCAGCCTTCGCGTCGTCCTGCGGATGGGCGCTACGGGGAAAATCCCAACCGGCTCTATAAGCACATGCAGTTGCAGGTCATTTTGAAGCCGCCGCCCGTAAATGTTCAGGAGTTATATCTCGAATCGCTAGGCGCGATGGGAATTGACCTGCGGCAGCACGACATCAAGTTCGAAGAAGATAACTGGGAGTCGCCGACGCTTGGCGCCTGGGGCATTGGATGGCAGGTGATGCTCGACGGCCTGGAGATCACGCAATTTACATATTTCCAGCAGTGCGGCGGTATCGATCTCAATCCGATCTCTGCCGAGTTGACCTACGGTCTCGAGCGAATCGCGGCGTTTCTGCAGGATGTGGATTCGATTTATGACGTTGTGTGGGCGCGTGATCCGGCATCGGGCCACGCGACCAAATATGGCGATGTTCGTCTCGCGGATGAGCTGCAGATGTCGGTGTACAACTTTGAAGCGGCAGATGTGGAGAAGACCTGGAAGCATTTTGAGTTGTATGAGGCAGAGTGCAAAGCCCTGTTAACCGACGTGCGTGCGAACCTGGACTCGCTCAAAGCAGGAGGCGGTGCGGTTTCGCCATCGGTGGCAATGGCGGATGGCGGTCGCGATGCAATGGCGCGCGTGCTGCGCAAGCCGATACTTGCCGCTTACGAGCTTTGCCTGAAGTGTTCTCACTTGTTCAATATCCTCGACGCTCGAGGAGCAATCTCGGTGACCGAACGCGTGGGAGTGATTGCGCGCGTGCGTGCATTGGCCGTCGGAATCGCAAAAGCCTGGGTCGATCAGCAGACAGTCGAATCCGATGCCGGAACAGAGGAACCGGAACCTGCCGAGAAGAAACATATCCATTTGGTTCCGGCCGCAACCTGACATTTGTTTATCTGAACATCAGCAATTTCCTCGAAAAGCTGGGAGCTAGGAAGAGCTAGTAGCTAGAAGCTTGTTTTATGAAAACTGGCATCATTGGCCTGCCACAGGTGGGCAAGACATCTTTATTTCGGATTCTCACGAAGGCGAATCTCCCGCAGGCGCACGCCAATCCGCGTGAAGCGCACGTCGGAGTCGCGAAAGTTCCAGACGACCGACTCGACCGGTTGGCCGCAGTTTTTAATCCGAAGAAGTTGACGCACGCATCGGTCGATTACGTCGATGTCGGCGCGATCGGCCAGGAGGCGCTGAAGGAATCGGGATACATCGGGCACCTGCGGCAGGTCGATGCACTCGCGCACGTGGTGCGGGCGTTCGAAGACGAATCGATTCCGCACGTTGGGCCGGTTGATCCGCTTCGCGACATTAAGAATGTCGAGTTCGATCTGATGGTCAGCGACCTCGGGCAGATCGAAAAACGCCTCGAGCGCGTGGAAAAAGATTTGAAGAAGATGCGCTCAGCCGATCTCGAAAAAGAATTCGAGTTGCTCAAGCGGGCCAAGGCTCATCTTGAAACCGAGCGCCCGCTGCGCGAACTGGAAATGACGCCCGAGGACAAAAGGCGCTTTCGCGGATTTATGTTTCTGAGCGAGAAGCCGATTCTTTACGTACTGAACATCGGCGAGAGCTCGGAACTGGGCCAGGACCTGGAAGTCGCAGTGCAGAAGTATGGTGTTGACATGTTGATCGCCGAGCCCAGTTCGGGGGGACGGGCGGGGGCGCCCGTCCCCACACAAGCAGGGGCGACTGCCATTTGCGGCAAAGTGGAAGCCGAGCTTTCCGAGATGAGCGATGCCGATGCCGCCGAATTCCTCTCCAGCTACGGGTTGAAAGAGAGCGGTCTCACACGTCTGATTCGCACGACCTACGCGCTACTCGGCCTCATCTCATTTTTTACGGTCGGAGAAGACGAATGCCGCGCCTGGACCATTCCCGTGAATACACGTGCAGTGCAAGCCGCGGGCGCGATTCATTCTGATTTAGAAAAGCATTTCATCCGCGCTGAGACCATCCGCTGTGACCAATTGCTCGAAGCGGGCTCTGAAGCGAACGCCCGCGCCAAGGGTATTTTGCGCCTCGAAGGGAAGGACTACGTCGTCCAAGACGGTGACGTGCTGCACATTCGGCACTCGGGGTGAAATGAGGCTCTACAACACAAAGTCGGGTTGTGTGGTTGAGTACCAGAACCGCTGGCATTCACTGGGAAATTCTTCATGGGATGAGTTGATCACGGGGGACGATCTTGCAGGTTGGCTGCGCGATGTTATCGGAAATTCACGGGCGGCGGATTCGGCACCAAGCACAGACGGCCTGCTCGCACCCATCGGTTCACAGGAAGTGTGGGCTGCGGGAGTGACTTACCATCGCAGCCGCGATGCACGCATCGAAGAATCGGAACCGGCCGGCGGCGGGGACTTTTATGACCGGGTGTATCAAGCGGAGCGTCCGGAGCTGTTCTTCAAAGCCACGCCGCACCGGGTGGCTGGCCCGGGTGCGAAGGTAGCGATTCGGCGGGACGCGAAATGGTCGGTGCCCGAGCCAGAGCTGGCGCTGATGGTGAGCCCGCGGGGAAAGATTCTCGGCTACACGGTCGGGAATGATATGAGCTCGCGCGATATTGAAGGCGAGAACCCGCTCTATCTTCCGCAGGCCAAAGTTTACGACCGCAGTTGCGCGCTGGGACCGTGCGTGCTGGTTGCATCTGATCCGCTGCCGAGGACAACGGAAATTTGGCTGGAAATTTTGCGCAATGGCAAGACGGCATTTACCGGGCGCACCACGCTGAATGAGCTTAAGCGCGATCCGGAGACGCTGGTCGATTATCTTTTTCGTGACAATTCTTTTCCGAATGGATGCTTTCTGCTGACAGGGACAGGAATCGTCCCGCCGGACAGCTTTACGCTTGCGCATGACGACGAGATTCGCATCTCAATCGAGGGGATTGGGACACTGACGAACTTCGTGGGATGATCTGCAGCAGCAGATTGAATCCTGCTGCTGCACGTGTCTAACGAATCGCGATTAATCGGCTGTAGCGGTAACTTCCTGCGCGCGTGCTTCCACTCCGATCCGCATTCCATAAAACGAGCGATAGACGAAGAAATACGAGATCAGGAAGAAGACCAGAGCCAGCACGTGGGTGAGCGTACCATTCTTCGACGCCAACTCAACCGCCAGTTCAACCGCCAGAAGTCCGAAGAGGGTGGTGAACTTGATGACCGGATTCAAGGCGACCGAAGAAGTGTCCTTGAACGGATCGCCAACCGTATCGCCAACGACGGTGGCGTCGTGCAGCGCGGTCCCTTTTTGCTTCAACTCGACTTCGACAATCTTCTTAGCGTTATCCCAGGCGCCGCCGGCGTTAGCCATGAAGATGGCCTGGTACAAACCGAATGTGGCGATCGAGATCAAGTAGCCGATGAAATAGAACGGTTCGATAAAAGAAAAAGCCAGCGTCGCAAAAAAGACCGCGAGAAAGATGTTGAGCATGCCTTTCTGCGCGTATTGTGTGCAAATCTGCACGACTTTCTTGCTGTCAGCAACCGACGCTTTTTCGACCCCTTCCAGCCGAATGTTTGCCTTGATGAACTCGACGGCCCGGTAGGCGCCTGTGGTTACAGCCTGCGTGGATGATCCGGTGAACCAGTAAATCATGGCGCCGCCGGTGATGAGTCCCAAGACAAAGGGCGCGTGCAAAAGGGAGAGTTTATCGACATTGGCGGTCAGGCCGTTGGTCAGCGCCATGATGATGGAGAAAATCATCGTAGTCGCGCCCACAACCGCCGTACCGATGAGCACCGGTTTGGCAGTCGCTTTGAACGTGTTTCCGGCACCGTCGTTTGCTTCGAGCAGGTGCTTGGCGCGATCGAAGTTCACGTCGATATTGAAGTCCCGCTTAATCTCGCTCACCGGGACGTTTTCGATAAGCGACAGCTCGTAGATCGACTGCGCGTTATCGGTGACCGGGCCATAAGAATCCACCGCGATGGTGACCGGGCCCATGCCCAGGAAACCGAATGCGACTAAGCCGAAGGCGAACACTGGAGCGGCGATCATGAGATTGCCCAGGAGGGGAGGAATCGTAGTGACGTAATAACCGATGGCCATTAGGATGACCATCGAGCCACCGAGGTAGTAGGCGGAGAAATTACCCGCCACGAAACCGGACAGAATTCCCAGCGACGCGCCTCCTTCCTGGGCTGAAGTTACGACTTCCTTGACGTGGCGTGACTCAACCGAGGTGAAGGCTTTTACAAGCTCGGGGATGATCGCGCCCGCCAGCGTTCCGCAGGAGATGATGGTTGCCAGCTTCCACCACTGGGTGGCATCGCCGCCGAGATCAGGAATGATGTAGTACGAAATCAGATAGGTCAGTCCAATGGAAACAAAAGAAGTGATCCACACCAGGGAAGTCAGCGGCGCTTCGAAGCTCATGTCATTCGAATCGGCATAGCGTGCTTTGGCGATGGCTGAATTAGCAAAGTACGCGACCGCACTGGCAACCAACATGGCCACGCGCATGACGAAGATCCAGACCAGCAGCTCAACTTGCACCACTGGACTTTTCACGCCGAGCAGAATGAAAGTGATGAGCGCGACGCCGGTGACTCCGTAAGTTTCGAAACCGTCCGCCGAGGGGCCGACTGAGTCTCCTGCGTTGTCGCCGGTGCAGTCTGCAATCACGCCGGGGTTGCGTGCGTCGTCTTCTTTGATTTTGAAGACGATCTTCATCAGGTCGGAGCCGATATCGGCGATCTTGGTGAAAATTCCGCCAGCGATACGAAGCGCCGCTGCGCCGAGGGACTCACCAATGGCAAAGCCGATGAAGCAGGGCCCGGCATAGTCACCGGGCACGAACAGGAGAATGATCAGCATCATCAGCAGTTCGACGCTGATCAACATCATGCCAATGCTCATCCCAGCGGAAAGCGGAATGCGATAAATGGGATATGGTTTGCCACCGAGGCTGGCGAATGCCGTGCGGGAATTTGCGAATGTGTTCACGCGGATTCCGAACCAGGCCACTCCATAGCTGCCGGCGATTCCGATCACGCTGAATGCCAGAATGATGAGAACGCGAGCTGCTTCGTACTTAAGGAGAACTCCGAAGTAGAGCAGGATGATGATGGCAATGAACGCCCAGAGCAGGAGCAGGAACTTACCTTGGGTAATGAGATAAGTTTTGCAGGTCTCATAAATCAGTTCCGACATTTCGCGCATAGCGCGATGCACCGGCAGATTTTTGAGCCGCGAATAAATCGCGAGCCCGAAGCAGAGCCCAAAAATGCAGAAGACAATTCCGATGAGGAGCAGGTTGTGACCATTCATACCCAGGAAGCTGACGCTCGAAAGATCGGGCAATTTCAGGTTAGCTTCGCCGCTGACCTGTTCCGGCTGGGCAAGAGCCGATCCGGCGAGTGCAAGAAAGGAAAGTAAAACGGCAGCAGACTTCACAATCCGGCTTGATGTGGACGCAATCCTGTGCAAACCAATATGCATGAGTTTCTCCGCTAATTTGTGCGAACGATGATTACGGGTTCCGGCTATTTCTCCGCGGCTGATTTTCTCGCGCCTTGCAGATGCGCCAAGGCTCGGGAGCGCAATGCCGCCTTCCGAACACGCTTCCACCACAATGAGGGAGTGCTGATTTGGCCGCGTCGGACGTTTTGATGCGTTCCGCCTGTCAGGTGGGAGCTGGATCCTCCCTCGGCAGAGCCGCATAAGACAGACTTTTATAGCATTCGGGCGGCGAGAGCGTCAATCGAAGTGCCGGTAATTGATACCATCGTGCCCAGCTTTATTCACTTGGCCGCGATTTGCCCTGCGAGTTATCATTCTAAGTACACCTCTACCCCGGTAAATCCCAGACTTTCTTGCTTTTCGCAGCGCCGCGGGTGTGTGTATAAAAACTCAGAATATAGTGAGGCACGTGTCAGGAGTCGCATTGAGGAAGGGAAAAACTGCGGTCGTGGTCGGCGCCCAGTGGGGAGATGAGGGCAAGGGCAAAATCGTCGACGTGCTCTCCGAGAAATTCTCGGTCGTGGTGCGTTATGCGGGCGGCCACAACGCCGGACACACGGTCATTATCAAGGGCAAGCGATTCGTATTGCAGCTTGTGCCCTGTGGAGTTTTGCGCCCCGGCTGCCGCAGTGTGATCGGCAACGGTGTTGTGCTTGATCCGATCGCGTTCCTGAAAGAAGTCTCGGCGCTCAGAGAAGCAGGGGTGAAGGTGGATGGCAATCTATTCGTCAGCAACCGCGCACATGTGATTCTTCCTTACCATCGCATGATTGAGCTGGCTTCGGAGAATGCTCCCGGCCGGGTGAAGATCGGGACCACATCGCGCGGGATCGGTCCGGCGTACGAAGACAAAGCCGGACGGCGCGGACTACGAGTAGTCGACCTGCTGGATCTTGACTTGCTGAAGAAGCACGTGGAAAATGCGGTCCGCGAAAAGAACATGATCGCGCACGCGTTGTTCAACTCCGAGCCGCTCGATGCGGACAAAATGTATACGGAGTATGCGGAAGCTTCGCGCAAGCTCGCGTCTTTCGTTTGTGATACGGCGGCGTTGCTGAATCGGGCGAGGGACGAAGGGCATTCCATCATGTTTGAAGGCGCGCAGGGGACGATGCTCGATATCGACCATGGGACTTATCCGTTTGTTACATCGTCGAGTGCGACTTCTGGCGGCGCAGTGATCGGAACCGGCGTGGCCCCGACCGCGATTGATTCTGTGATCGGCGTGACCAAAGCGTATTGCACGCGCGTCGGCGAAGGCCCGTTTCCGACGGAGCTTTTCGATTCCATCGGTGATCTGATCCGCAAGCGCGGCAACGAATTCGGCGCGGTGACCGGTCGCCCGCGGCGCTGCGGCTGGCTCGATCTTCCGCTGCTGCGCTACTCAGGCATGATCAATGGCACAGCGTGGCTGGTGGTCACCAAACTCGACGTGCTCGATGAACTGGACGAAATTCCGGTGTGCGTGGGATACAAGGTCAACGGCAAAAGCACAGACGAGATTCCGGCGGACGCAAGTGAGTGGGAGAAGATTGAGTGCGTGTTTAAGAAGATGCCGGGATGGAAGTCGTCTACGCAAGGCATAACCGAATTCACAAAGCTGCCGAAAACGGCGCGCGAATATTTGTCGTTCGTCGAGAAGGAGACCGGAACGCGAATCGGCATGATCTCGACCGGCCCGGGGCGCGAGGAAACAATCTTTGTCGACGAGTTCGCCATTGCGCTGGAAGAAATGACGGCGCATTCGCCGGCGACCGCGGCTTCATAAAGGGGAGAGAAGATGGTCGTACTTGCAGTCACGTGGGTGGCCAAGACGGGCCACGAATCGCGGGTCTCAGACCTGTTCTCGAAGTTGACGGCCGAGTCGCGCAACGAGCCGGGTTGCGTTATGTATCAGGTGCATCGGCATCGCACCGAGCCGCGCCGCTTCTTTGTTTATGAGCAATATAAAGATGACGCTGCGCTCGAGGCCCATCGCGCCGCTCCGCATTTTTTACAGTACGCGAAGAAGGAGCTGCCGAAAGTTGCCGATCGAATCGAGGGAAATTTGTTTGAGCTGCTAAATTAAACTTTTTATCTGCCCGTTCCCACCCATGATGTCGTCGCGGGCGCGCGCTTTACTGCGTTAGTTCGTATCCTGCGAAGAAAAAACTCAACTCAAAGCGTGCCGTGTCTTCTGCATCTGATCCATGAATCGCGTTGTGTTCGATGCTCGCCGCCCACTTCTTGCGGATCGTGCCTTCCTCGGCGTTGGCAGGATTCGTCGCCCCCATGAGCTTTCGCAGATCGGCGATGGCGTTTTCTTTTTCAAGCGCAAGCACGACGATTGGCCCGCTCGACATGAAATCGGTGAGCGAGTTGAAGAAGCTTTTGTTGGCATGGACAGCATAGAAGTGCTCGGCCTGGTGCTTGGAAATCTCGAGCATCTTCATGGCGAGAATGCGGAAGTGGTTCTTCTCGAATTGCTCGATAATGTCGCCAACCGCATTACGGCGGACTGCGTCGGGTTTGATGATGGTGAGAGTGCGTTGCAAGGTTTTCATAGATGTCTTTAGTCGAGCGCTTCTCTCCGTTCTCGACGACGTTCTTCGCGATCTCTGCGGTCTAAAGCTTTACCGCAGAGTGCGCCGAGTTTAACCAGGGGTTCGCCGGAAAATACAGAATCACGCGCTGACTTTGCTCCCCAGTGCCGCGACAACTGTGTCCCCAATTTCAGCCGGCGACTTGCATACGCGAATGCCGGCGGCTTCCATGGCTTTGATTTTTTCGGATGCCGTGCCATGCCCGCCGGAGATGATCGCCCCGGCATGTCCCATGCGGCGCCCAGGAGGAGCGGTCTGGCCAGCAATAAAGCCGATCACCGGCTTCTTCATGCGCGCCTTCACGAATTCGGCGGCGGTTTCTTCCGCATTGCCGCCGATTTCGCCGATCATAATCACGGCTTCAGTCTGCGGATCGCGATTGAACAGATCGAGCGCATCCACGAAATTCGTGCCGATGATGGGATCGCCGCCGATGCCGATCGCAGTAGACTGCCCGATGCCACGCGTAGTGAGCTGATAAACCGCTTCGTAAGTCAGCGTGCCGGAGCGCGAAACGATTCCGATCGGGCCTTCGCGATGAATATGACCGGGCATGATTCCAATCTTGCATTTGCCCGGAGAAATAATTCCGGGGCAGTTTGGACCGATCAGGCGGGCGCGGCGGGTTTGCAGGAACTCCCAGGCGCGGACCATATCGAGCACGGGAATGCCTTCCGTGATGCAGATGATCAGTTCGATCTCGGCGTCGGCGGCCTCCATGATGGCGTCGGCGGCAAAGGGTGGGGGCACAAAAATGACGGAGGCGTCGGCGCCGGTTTTATCGACGGCTTCCTGCACAGTGTTGAAGACCGGCCAGCCTTCGTGCGTGGTGCCGCCTTTGCCAGGAGTGACTCCGCCGACAATTTTGGTTCCGTACTCGCCACAGGCATTGGCGTGAAATGTTCCTTCGCGGCCGGTGAGGCCCTGGACGATAACGCGGGTCGATTTGTCTACGAGAATGCTCATTGACCTTTTCCAGACCTAAAGCGCTGTCATTTCGAGGAGTCGAGTGCAAGCGAGACAACGAGAAACCTGCTGTTCGGCATGAGAAAGCGGATTCCTCACCATCGAGCAAGCTCGACAGTTCGGAATGACATCACTTAACAAACCACGACTAAGCGCTTGCCGCTGCCGCAACTACCTTCTCTGCCGCGTCTTTCATCGTCTCCGCAACAATGAAATTTAATCCCGACTGCTTCAGAATTTCTCTTCCCTGTTCGACGTTCGTTCCTTCGAGGCGCAACACGACCGGAAGCTGAATGTGTGTCTTGTTTGCGGCCTCGACCACCCCGCGCGCCAGGGTATCCACGCGAAGGATCCCGCCAAAAATGTTGATTAGTACCGCCTTCACATTTTTATCGCTCAGCAGAATTTCGAACGCGTGCGTTACCTGCTCGGCGTTAGCGCCGCCGCCCACATCGAGGAAGTTCGCCGGCATGCCGCCGGCGTATTTAATGATGTCCATGGTGGCCATGGCGAGACCGGCGCCATTCACCATGCAGCCGACGTTGCCATCGAGCTTGATGTAGTTCAGGCTGTATTTCGAAGCCTCGACTTCGAGCGGATCTTCCTCGGTGATATCACGCAGTTCCTTCAGTTCTGGATGGCGGAAGAGGCCGTTGTCATCGAAGTTCATCTTGGCGTCGAGGGCGAACAGGCGGCCATCCGTGCAGGTGATGAATGGATTGATCTCCATCAGCGAAGAATCGGTTTCTTCGAAGGCCTTATACAGTCCAGTCATGAACTGCACCGCCTGATTGATCTGCTGCGGCTTGAGTCCGAGTTGGAAGGCGAGTTTGCGTGCCTGGAATGCTTCGAGGCCGAGACCGGGAGTGATGTAGTCTTTCAGAATCGCATCGGGGTTTTCCGCTGCGACCTGCTCGATTTCCATGCCTCCCGCCTGCGACGCCATGAACACCGGCTTGGCTTCCGCGCGATCGAGCACGATGCCGAGATAAAGTTCGCGTTCGATCGGCAGAGTTTCTTCAATCAATAACCGGCGCACGATGCGGCCTTCGGGCCCGGTCTGATGAGTGACAAGAGTCATGCCAAGCATTTTCGAGGCGAGATCGGCAGCTTCTTCGACCGATTTTGCAATCTTCACGCCGCCGCCTTTGCCGCGGCCCCCGGCATGAATTTGCGCTTTTACAACGACGCCGCTTGCTCCCGAGTCGAACAGATTCCTGGCCGCGGCTTCTGCCTGCTCGCAAGTCTCCGCCATTTCACCGCGGGGGACAGCGACGCCATACTTCTTCAAAATTGCTTTGGCTTGATATTCGTGAATTTTCATTCTGCTTCCCGAAGGCGGGGCACGCTTGCGGCAAAACTTGCAGGCAGCAAACTTCTGATTCTATAGAACGAAGCGAAATCGGTAAAGCGCGGGGCCCTTGAATTCTTTCGTGTACCGGAGCTGCCCTGAGCGACGTCGAAGGGTCTCCTTCGTGATCGTGATTCAAAATGTCGTTCAAAAAGAAATAACCACAAAGGACACGAAGGCACACGAAGGTGCCGTGCTGTTGTGACATACTCATATCTCATGTCGAAACCAGGAACCTGCCCCAGAATATTTTGTCTTTTATTTCTGCTTTCACTCTCCAGCTTCTGTCCGGCGCAAACTCCGCAGTCTGCCGCTACGTCTAGCCCGCAAAAGATCATCATCGATACCGACATCGGCGATGACATTGACGACGCGTTCGCAGTAGCGCTGGCCTTGCGCAGCCCGGAGGTGCAGATACTCGGTATTTCTACAACGTTCGGAGATGTAGAGACCCGTGCCAAGCTACTCGATCGGTTGCTGGGCGAAGCCGGGCACGAGGACATTCCGGTCACAGTCGGAGTCCACGATCCGAAGATTCAAACCAATTTTAGCCAGCGCGCCTATGCCGAAGGCTGGCACTTCGCGCCCAAGTCGCATCCGCAAGCGGTCGATTTCATACTTGACCAGATTCGCAAAAACCCCGGCGAGATTACACTGGTGACAATCGGCGCTCTGGGAAATGTGGGCGCAATGATCGACAAAGATCCGCAGACGTTTCGCCAGCTGAAGCGCGTGGTCATGATGGGCGGATCGATCTATCGCGGGTATGGCGATCTCGGCTACACAAAGCCGCACGGGCCAGACGCAGAATGGAACGTCAAACTCGACGTGCTGTCGATGCGAAAGCTGCTGGCATCCGGCGTGCCGGTTTTCATAATGCCGCTCGATTCGACGCAACTGAAATTAGATGAAGTGAAGCGCGCCATCGTGTTTAAGGCTGCTACGCCGCTGACCGATCAACTGACTCTGCTCTACAACGAATGGGAACAAGAGACGCCGACTCTGTTTGATGCGATGACGATTGCCTTCATCGACAAGCCTGATCTGTGTCCGGTGACGCCGATGCACATCGTCGTCGATGACAAAGGGTTCACGCGGCCAACAGCCGGAGTTCCCAACGCACAGGTATGTCTCGATTCTGATCCGGAGCTGTTCTTCCGCTTTTATATTCCGCGAGTGATAGAGAAGTAAGTCTCTGTGTGTTTTCCTCCGTGTGACTCAGTGTCCTCTGTGGTAAGGCTTCTAAAGCTAACCACAAAGGACACTGAGTTACACCGGGTAACCACATGGAGGACTAGCACGGCGCCGATCGCTATTTCGGCAGTACGGCCTGGCCGGCGATCTGGAACGATCCTGAAATTCCCGCCGTCTTCGGCAAGCCTTCACGTTCCACAGGCTGACCGCCTCCGACCCAGACTTCGACTTTTCCCGGCGTGATTCTTCTCGTTCCGCCTTCGTCAACATAACTTAAATTTCGATTTGGAATTTTGACCTGTACTTTTTGCGTCTCACCCGGTTCCAAATGAACGCGCTTAAATCCAGCCAGCGCCCGTATCGGTGCACCTTCAGCTCCGGGATGCGTGAGATACACTTCGACAACTTCATCACTCGCCGTCGAGCCGGCATTTTTTACGTCCACACTCGCCGTCACCTCATCGGAAGCGGCAACAGAGTTTTTGTCGAAGCTCAAATTGCTGTAGTCGAAATTCGCGTAACTCAATCCGTATCCAAACGGGTACAACGGCTCGGCGGTGAAGTAGCGATATGTCCGGCCCTTCATGTCGTAATCGGCAAACGGCGGAATTTGATCGACGGACTTGTAGAACGTGACCGGCAACCTGCCAGCCGGAGAAAAATCTCCTGCTAGCGCCTCGGCCACAGCGGTTCCACCTTCCTCACCCGGATACCATGCTTCGAGAATTGCAGGGACGTGCTGGTCCGCCCAGTTCACACCCAGAGCGCTGCCGTTCATCAAGACCAGGACCACGGGCTTGCCGCTCGCGACCAGGTTCTGTAGCAACTCGCGCTGCGCCTGAGGAAGATCAATGCTGGTGCGATCGCCACCGGAGAATCCCGGAATGCTGATCGGCATCTCTTCGCCTTCGAGTTCGCCGGCAAGACCGAGAACCGCGATCACCAAGTCGGCCTTTTTCACCGTGTCTTTGTAATCGTTCACATCACTCGGCTGATGCCATACGAGCTTCGCCAAACCCGCAGCGCCTTCCTGCGAGCATTGAATTTTCACTTCGTAAGCGTGCCCGGCATCGAGATGAAGCTTCTTGAGTCGCGTTTTGCTGGTATCGCTGTACCAGGATTCGCCAATCAGCTGATTGTCGAGCCAGAAGTGGAACGCGTCGGTGCCGGTGAAGCCGATCAGGTAGTCGCCGGTTTCAGGCGGAGTAAAGGTGCCGGTCCACTGGACTGAGAAATTTTCCTTCAGCTCGGGTCCAACGCCGCTCTTCCAATTGAAATTGATTTGCGGGTCGTCGCGAGTGATCACCGGATTCTGCGGCTGCTCGGTTCCTTGCCGAAGCGTCCCTCGGAAATACTCGGCTGATAATCCCGGCTGGCCGGAACTGGTTTTCAGAAACTCGCCCGGAATCACCTCCATGGGAGGGCCGGTCAGCGACGAGCCTTGCGCATACAGAACGGTGGAATCAGAAAAGCGTTTGCGAATCCCGTCGAGAATCGTGACCGGCTGCGAGGGCGTTCCGTTGTAATTTCCAACCAGGGGATCGACGCTGTCGGCATTCGGCCCGATTACGGCGATGGTCTTGTACTTGGCGCCGAGCGGAAGCAGGCGGTCGGAATTTTTCAACAGCACCAGAGTTTCACGAGCAGCTTTCAATGCAAGCTGGCGATGAGCTTCGGTGTCGTTCTCGGACATATTGATGCTGGAGTACGGAACAATGCTCGGCGGATCGAACATGCCGAGTTCCAGGCGCGCTCGGAATAGCCGCTTAACTGAGCGGTCGATCTCGGCTTCGGGAAGCAATCCTTGTTTCACGGCTTGCAGCAAGGCATTGCGCTCGGTGGCGATGTCTTCTGCAGGCCACGCGCAGATGATGTCCATCCCGGCCTTGACTGCTGCGGCCATGCCTTCCGGCATGGTTGGCGTGTAGTGGTGGTGCTCCGAAATATCGGCGGCTGCGCCGCAATCGGAAACTACGTAGCCGTGGAAGTGCCAATCTTCGCGCAGGTGCTGCTGTAGAAGCATCGGCTGCGCACAGGCGGGCTTGCCGTCAATTGCGTTATAGGCGCACATCACCGACCCGGCTCCGGCGGTCACGGTCGCGCGGAATGCTGGAAGATACGTGTCTTCCAGATCATGATTTGAAACTTTCACATCAACTTCGTGGCGCGTCGGCTCAGGTCCGCTGTGTACCGCAAAGTGCTTCGGAGTCGCGAGCGCCTCGAGGTATTTGGGATCATTGCCCTGCAATCCAGTGACATACGCCACGCCCATTTGCCCTGTTAGAAATGGATCTTCGCCATAGGTCTCCTGCCCGCGGCCCCAGCGCGGATCGCGAAAAATATTGATATTGGGCGACCAGACGGTCAGCCCGTGATACCACTCGGTGTAGCCCTTCTGCTTGAGCTGTTCTGAGTACTTGGCGCGGAACTCGGTCGCGATCACGCCAGCTTCGGTGTGCAGCAAAGCGGGATCGAATGTTGCGGCCAGACCGATGGCTTGCGGGAACACCGTCGCATATCCTTCGCGTGCTACGCCGTGCAATCCTTCGCTCCACCAGTTGTACTCAGGAACCCCGAGCCGCGGAATGGCGGCGGCGGTGTGCATCATCTGCGAAACTTTTTCCTCTAATGTCATGCGTGAGACCAGGTCATTCACCCGCTGATCGGTCGGCAAGTTGGGATTACGGAATGGCGCATTCGCCAGCGCGGCACTCGTACTGGCCTGAGCGGGCGTGCTCTCGCCTGCTTGCGCAAAGCTTTCCGCGGTAGAAATCAAGAGAGCAGTCGAGAGAACGAGGATAGCGGAACAGGTTTTGGTCACCGGCAAGCTCCTCCTGAATAAGTTTGAGACCCAAATAAGTTTGAGACCCGAACTTTAACCACTCACGAGTAAGAACGCGGTCGGGTCACTTCTTGAATTAGTTACGGTAAGCCGGGTATCGAAAGTGCTTAGCGCATCAATGTAACTTAAATCCGGCGAAAGAACAAAAATCGTTTTTACGAGGTGTTCCCATGAGATCGACTCTCCTCTGCTGCGCGCTGTTGCTGGGAATCGCCGGACTGCTGCTCTCCCAGGAAACTACTCCGAATAACAATCCTGGCAATCCATCAGCAGCCGGCATTCAGATGGTGGCGAAGACGACGCATGCCGTTGACTACCGTAGCGGCGCCGCAACCGAAGTGGACATTGCCGGCACCGATTTAATGCCCCAGATGACTGGCAAAGCCAAAGTGAAAAGCAAGCCTTCGCTCACGGAAATTAAAGTGGATGTGGACCATCTGAAACCGGCAAATTCGATTGATCTCGCATATCTGACCTATGTTCTGTGGGCGATCAGTCCCGAAGGGCAGGCCAAGAATATTGGAGAGTTAGTCGAGCATGGCGGCAAAGCCTCGCTGCATACCACGACAGACCTGCAGGCGTTCGCGCTTGTGATAACGGCAGAACCCGACTTTGCCGTTGCCGAGCCGAGCGATATGGTGATCGGGGAGAATACGCTGAGCCAGAACATACAGGGCAGGCCGGAAACGGTGGACGTGAAATACGAGACGATTCCACGGTCCATTTACGCGGCGCAAGTCACGCCGATTAAGAGTTCGGTTTATGGCATTGATAAAAAAGTTCCACTTCAACTGCTCGAGGCGCGAAATGCGGTCCGGATTGCGCGTGACGCAGACGCCGCGAAGTACGCACCGGATGTACTGCAACGGGCTGAGACGCTGCTGAACCAGGCTGATGATTATTACCACCGCAAGCAGGGAGAAAAGCCGATCGCGACGGTTGCGCGCGAGGCGACGCAGACTGCGGAAGAAGCGCGTGTCAATTCGGTCCGCGCGGCTGAGCAGGCTCGGGTGGAAGAGCAGCGGAAGGAAAACGAAGAGCGCGCTGCTAAAGCCCGCGCAGAGGCCGAACAGGCGCAACAACAGGCACAGCAAGCTCAGCAACAAGCGGATGAAGCCCGCCAGCGAGCGCAACAGGCGCAACAGCAGGCCGAAGCGGAAGCGCAGCAACGCGCAGCTGCCGAGCAGCAGGCGCAAACGGAAGCTGCTCAGCGCCAGCAGTTAGAGCAACAGCAACAGGCAGCTGCTCAGGCGGCGCAACAAGCACAGCAACAGGCCGAGCAGGCGCAACAGCAAGCCCAGCAGGCCCAACAACAGGCACAATTGGAAGCCCAGCAGCGCGCGGCCGCCGAGCAGCAGGAACAGCAAGCGGCGCAGCAGGCCGAGCAAGCCCGGCAGCAAGCGCAGGAGGCTGAACAGCGTGCCCAGCAACTGGAACAGCAGCATGCGCAGGAGCGGCAGCAGCTCTTGGCGCAGTTGAATCAGGTGTTGCAGACCCGAGACAGCGCGCGCGGGCTGATCGTCAGCATGCCCGATGTTCTTTTCAGCACCGGTAGTGCAGATCTGAAGCCCGCGGCACGCGAACGGCTGGCGAAGGTCGCGGGGATCCTGATCGCATATCCCGACATTCACGTGGAGGTCGACGGATACACGGACAGCACCGGGAGCCCGACGTTTAACGAACAGCTCTCGCAGCAGCGGGCGGGATCAGTTCAGTCGTAT
>DATIYR010000184.1:0-2609 GCA_035517535.1 Terriglobales bacterium | reverse complement strand
ATTTCTGGTCTTGTGGCACTTCGATATCACGCGACTTGGACCGGAAGTGATTCGCGCAATTGCGCAGCAGCCCGCGTACGGGGAGAAGCTCGAAAAACAAGGCAAGCTCGAATGCCGCTATCACGTTGTGGGCAGCCATGGTGGCGCGTGGATCTACAAAGTGGATTCGAACGAAGAGCTGGATCGCCTGCTGGCAATGTCTCCGGTATACAACTTCGCGACGTATCAGGTCTTGCCTCTGGCCGAAATGGAGGGTCCAGCCACAATTGTGAAAAGCTGACGCGCGCGGTTGGCAGCAAGTTTAGTCATTGATCGTGCCGATTTCCTCCATGATTCGCCTCATCAAAATTCTGGTGTTCATCGCCTGCCTGGTTCCGCTCGGAATTCTCGCCTGGAAATTTTTCGGCCTGCATCCGACCGATATGAGCACCTGGGGCGTGGGGCTGGGCGCCAATCCCATTGAGGCGCTCGAGCACGGGTTCGGCGACTGGACGCTGCGTTTTCTTCTCATAACCCTGGCGATTACTCCCCTGCGACAACTGTTGCGAGTCCCTTCACTCATCAAGTTCCGCCGCATGCTCGGCCTGTTTGCTTTTTTTTACGCATGTTTACACTTTGCGACGTACATAGGCCTCGACAAGTTCTTTAATGTTCATGAGATCTTCGCGGATGTACTCAAACGGAAGTACATCACCGTCGGCTTCGCTGGATTTGTGCTGCTGGTGCCGCTGGCCGTCACTTCGACTGCTGGCTGGATTCGGCGGCTGGGCGGAAAGCGTTGGCGGGCTTTGCACCGGCTGATTTATTTTGCTGCAATCGCCGGCGTCATTCACTATCTATGGCTGGTAAAAGCCGACATTCGCAAGCCACTGGAGTATGCGGCCATTCTGGCCGTGCTGTTGGCCTACCGCATCATCATGTGGCTCCGCCCAATGCTGCAAGCGAATCGCGCGCCTGCACGCGTGAAAGTGGCCGTCGAATAAGCACTTACTATTTGACTTCCCGGATACAACTTTCTCCGATTTGCGGGTTTACTATCCAAAGAAGATCCTCGTTTGCCGCGCAATTTGCGTAAGGAGCAGTGTGCTTTGATTACTAACAAAACTTCTCGCGCGTTATGGCTGTTTGCAGGGCTTGCTTCTCTGCTCACCGTGGTTGGGTGCGGAGGCAACGGAAACGTGATTCCCCACACCTCCGGCAACTATTCGAATGCGAGTTTCAAGGGATCGTATGTATTTCAGATCCATGGGTTCATTCCGCAAACTAACAACGCGGTCGGTTTTGCCTATCGTGAAGTCGGCGTGATTACCGCTGACGGGAACGGAAATATTACAGCGGGTACTGATGACCTGAGCTACGTGGGAGCCGGTAGGGTAATCCCGAGCAGTGCGAACATCACTGGCACTTACAGCATTGCGAATGACGGCACCGGTCAGATTTTCCTTAGTTCGACATCGCTGGGATCGCTCTTCTCTGCTCAGATTCAACTGGCCGTAACGCTGACCAGCACGTCCGCCGCCTACTTGCAGGAAGCGGACATTTTCGCAGACGGCGCAGGCACGGCAGAGCTGCAGGATTCAACTGCTATCACCACCGCACCGGCCGGCCCATTCGTGTTCCGCCTGCATGATGATGGGCCAACGTCAGAATCCGAAGTTGGCATTTTCACAATTACGGGCAGCAACTTGAGTGGAAGCCTGGATCAAGACACCATTTCAGCGGCATCCCAGCTCACATTTAACGGGAGCTTCACCGCGCCATCAGGATCCGGCGTTGGGACAGCAACGTTCACGGACAGCAGTAGCGCGACTACGAGCTTGATTTACTTCATCGTAAATAGCGCGAAATTCTACTTCCTGGTGAGCAATGGCCCAACCGGATCGGGCAGCGCGGAGGCGCAAACTGGAAGTGTGAGCGCCGGCCTGGCAGGCAGTTATGTTTTCGGCAGCCGCGGCGATGACCTCACCGGCGGCAACGCTGCCGTGGCTACAGTGGGGCAGTTTACTGGCAGCGGTGCAACGATCACGAAGGGTGCGCTCGACTCGATGCAGGACGAAAATTACAACGGACTGTTAGCCACGCTTACGGGAACGGGAGTGGGAAGCCCTTCGGCTCAAGGTCGGGTGGAGATAAATCTGACCAGCGGTTCGACTCCTTTGCCCACTATGGTTCTCTGGATGGTCAGCCCGTCGCGGGCATACTTCTTATTTGAAAACCAATCTGCGGTCGAGGATGGTACAGCGGACTTGCAGACCGGAACTTCGTTTAATGCATCGACTTTCGATGGGCAGTTCGCAATGGTCATGGATGGAATCGACAGTCTTTCCGGGATTGAGGAAGCCGTCTCCCGCATCGGGCTTTTGCAGTTCGATGGATCCGGCCACAACACGATTGTCGAACTGGTGAATGACTCCTCAAGCGGAGGGGGATCGCAAAACCCCGGTGCGCTTTCAGGAAGCTACTCAGTAGGCGGCAGCGGCCGGATTGCAACTCAAGTCACCAACAGCAACGGCGGCGGGCCGGACCTGGTGCTGTACGCAATTTCGGGTTCACAGGCATATGCCTTGCAAATTGACCCGGGAACGAATACGTCCGGAACCATTGAGCTG
>DATIYR010000183.1:0-8144 GCA_035517535.1 Terriglobales bacterium | reverse complement strand
GAACAAAGAACTCTCCGTTTCTATCGCTGAACAGCAAGTTGTCGCCAATCCCAACGGCCGCGCCTCTAATCGGCTCACCCGACTGATCCACAACCCGGCCGCGCACGATGTATCTGGGAAACTTGAAAATTGGTTCAGCATCATCCGAGGCATCGCGATATCCGTACACGCTGCCGTAGGTCGTATATTTTACGGATCCATCAACCCCGACAAAGGTCGAACCGTTTATTTGCAAAAGATGTGTCGGCTGGAAATGCAGATTGAGCAACAACACTTGTCTGAATGGGGACCTGGGAAAAAACGGAGAATACACAGTCTGATAATCAACTCCAACCGTAATCAAGTTGGAGGTTAGTTCCCCGCCCCAGGAGAAGTTTGTGCTGCCGTTCGAATGATTGGCGACCTCGGTCAAAGAGAGACGCGAGGAGACTGTTTCTCTCAACATTGCAACCAACGCTGTTGCGGCGGGGAGACGGCTTTCCCGGCTGCGATACAGGTTGGCGGAGGCCTGGATGCGGCCAGTAATATTTCTTGAAGCCGAGAGTGCAAGCCCGGATGTTCCGATGCTTTGCGTTTCAGATTTGAATAGCGAAGCGCTCAAGCTGGCTTTTGCGAACCGGAATGTGGCGGAATATTGGTTGAGAACCGCCTCAATTTGCGGCGTCGAAAGCGTCGCCGGCTGAACCAGGCTCAAACGCGCAGCAGTGAGATCGAAGTAGCGACGCGGACGCAGCTTAAGCAGGACATTGGCACCCGTATTTTCGCTGGTCAGAGGCGCAGAGACGAGGATGCGTTGAAAGTTTTTCCCCACGTCTGCATATCCCGCCTTCAGAGACAAGATTTCAGTTTCGACTGAACCACCGATAGCGACGAATCCTCGATTTGCGCCAACTCCGGCCGCAGAATCGAGCTTGATAGACGACGCCGGTTTCCACTCGAGGCCGGTTATGCTCGTCTGGCGTGAGGAAACAATGTTACGGCTAACAAGGTGAAGAGTGCGCGAAAGCCTGTGGTCCAGAAAAAGCGCGCCAGCGCCTTGGCCGAAAGTACCACTCCGGAAAAAGGGGACAATTACTCCGGTCGAAGTAACTCCAACAAAGGCAAAGATGCTGTTGCCATCCGCATGCGCCGACATGCTTGCGCCACGGGCGAAGAAGTAGTGGCTGCTATCAAATAAATCGGTTGGCAACTGGAAAAGATTTACTTCATCGCCGAGAGTAAAGGTCATGTTCTCCCAGTCGCGACGATAAAAGCCTCCGGAAGTCAGATTTCCGTCGAGACTTCCCAATCCGATGTTGGCCTCGGAACCCGGAGTAAGAACTCGCATCGAGGCCCCGGTCGCGCGAAAAAGCGATGAAGAGCCGATATCGAATTGAAACACCTGGGCGCGAGCGCAGGGGAGACCAGCCAATCCGAAGAAAATGACGGTAAGACCACAAAGTGCGCGCCTTGAGAGCCGGCGATAAGCGTAATTGTTCACTGCGGCGATCCACTGATGTCCTGCTTTAGAGTGAAATGATCAAAGCGGACGAGCACCTTTGCGGGCGGAGTGGTGTTATTCCAATGAACTTCCAAACGCCGGTGGCCCTGCGGCAGGAGAGGAAAGCCGTTTTGTGAAACTTTTTTACCCTTGGAGATAACTTGCCATTGCTGAGCGCGTCCGAGCCTCTGACTTACATTGGTGAGATCGACCGTGACACGATGTGCAGACGGGTCATACTTCGCCGACTCGATTGCAACGTCATTTTTGTCAAGCCGTTGTTTCTGCAATAAATAGACGGTGTGCGGAAGATCAACCTGCACGACGATGCCTTGGGCGTTGGGCTGCCCAGAGAGCGAGCTATAGATGGCAAACCACGCGGGCAGTTTGTCAGCGGTCGCATCGTAAAAAACCCAGCGTGTCTGCTGAGGCGCCAGTCGGAAACTCATCTCCGACAACTTCACATGGATATTGCTCTCGAGCGGTCGAAATAATCCGACGCCATCTTCATTGATGCTGAAGCTGCAAGGCTGAATCGCGACGCTCAGCGGCTTAAAACTGTTATTGACCAGCTCGAACTTTCCATGCGCCGCAGTGCGGTACTCTACAATCACAGGCCGTACCGTTTGAGCGGCCGCGGACAAACAGGCCGAACAAACCAGCACCAGGGTTCTTAGATATGCCAAAGCACAACCAGCGCGACGTCTCATATCAACGTCATAGGGCCTGAGCCTGAATGTCCAGGGTCCCTACATAGACTCCGGCGGGCACAGCAAGATTGGTTAAATCGATTTCCAGAGTGAGATCGTCAGTCCTGGTACCGGTGAGATTGGCTGGGCTAATACCTTGCGAGAACAACTCGAGCCCTGCGCCGGCAGACCCGAATGGAGCGGTTTGAGTAAAAGGCGTCATGCTTGTCGGCACCCCGGTTGTAACCTGACCAAGAACGTTGGCTGAGGGAATGTTATCTCCGTTGCCATCAGTCAAGGCAGCGGTGGCCGAATTGAAACTGCCATACAGTTTAAGACTTGAGCGCGTGGCGCCAAGAATCCATGCGGTAGTTATGGAAACGGCGGAGGAGCCATTAGAGGTAGTTCCGGGGCTCAAGGTAAATACAACGGCAGAGGGAGCCGCTACCACGGTGATGGATTCCGGCAATGTAGCTGTCAGTAATACTCCGGAATTGTTAGAAGAGGTTTGCGCTACAGCACAGCTGGCGAAGAGCAGAGATAGGGCCAGTAATGCCTTAAACGAAACGCGGCAAGCGTAGAAGGTACGAATACGCGTACTCCTGAACATGAGTTTGGTCTCCGCAATCTCCCCCCCGCTGCGATTGCCCGCGATTATGTCACGCAACCACCCTATCGGGTCTAGTTACGGTGGTAAGAAGGCAAACCACTTAGCCAACACCCATGCCATGACGCCAACGCAGGCAATTCAGAAAAGGGAGCAGAGTATCGGGGGAAGGCCTTTTAAACGGATTGCAGCTGCTTTGTTATTTGGTCTGGTTAAAAAGAGTCAGAGGCGTGCGCTGCGATGTCAATGAACCTGACTACTTCGATGACGAAGGTAATGGTGTAGTGCTCAATTGCGAAATAAGGATAAAGAAGAATCAATGGGAGCTTTTCGTTCGCGGCATTGCGACAGCCGCAATGGGCGGTTGCTCACGCCAAGAAAACCAGGCTAACTGCTTGATAAGTGTGTTGTGCGCATCGAAACGTGTCGAAATAACGTGTGTGTCCCGGTACGCGTAAGTTAAGGTGTGTCGGCGAGTGATGCTGGTAACTATGGCGGAATTACAGCTGTAAGTGGCATTCTACTGCTCACTAACTTACACTGTCCGAACCGATAACAGTGAGGTGTAATTCAGTATGTCGTTTAAATCCGGCAAGCACGGAGCTTGTCTGATGCCTGGGGTAGAACGTATGGTGGCGATCAGCGCACTATTGCTGGCGGCTTTACTCACGCCAAGCGCTGAAGCACAAACACGGTTAATTGTGCGCGATTCCCTTGGCCTGCCTGGAATTGACCTGACATGTTCCTTACTGCAATGTTCGGTTGTTCAAGGACTCGGAGACCCTCAAGGACAATTATTTCTGGTTATCTTTCCGCAGACAGCGGTTCCGGCGACTGCGCTGGCGACCATCAATGTACAGGCGGGCGTATTGGACGTTGAAATCGACCAGACTGCAACAACGCAGGACCCCAACGCAGGCGCGACGCCATCTTATTTGACGGATGAAACTCCGACTCCGTATTACGGAACGAGCGTGTGGCATGGCTATCTAGTCCAGCCGGGCAACCAGTTGGTGCAGACACGTTCCGCACAAGCTGCCTTTGGAACGGCTGGCGCAGGCGTGACCGTCGCGGATATCGACACGGGAGTCGATCTGAACCACCCGGTGCTGAAAGGTGTTCTGGTCAACGGTTACGACTTCACACGGAACATACCCGGAGGCTCGGAGGATACCGACGTCGATGCATCGCCGGATATGAGCGACGCGCAGACTGCGGACGTGCAGCAGCGGACGGTTGCCGTCCTCGATCAGCGCACGGTTGCGGTCCTCGACGGCGGCAATTACCAGGAATTCGGCCACGGCACCATGACCGCCGGCATCATTCACCTGGTTGCGCCGCAGGCGGAGATCATGCCGCTCAAGGCATTCGATGCAAGCGGGGCTGGTTATGAATCGAACATTCTGCGGGCCATTTACTATGCGGTGCAGAATGGCGCGCAGGTCATGAATATGAGCTGGGACTTCGATTCCTATTCGGGCGAGTTGGCGACGGCTGTCAAGTATGCGCAAAACCAGGGAGCGATTGTCGTGGCTTCAGCGGGCAACGACGGCAAGGATGAATACGTTTATCCGGGCGCGCTGCCGGGAGTGATCAATGTAGCTTCAACCTCGCTTGAAGATACGCAATCGACGTTCACTAATTACGGCGCGCCGCCGGTGTTTATGGCCGCACCCGGCGAAAGCATCGTAACGTTATATCCGTGGGGCACGTATGCTGCGGGCTGGGGTACTTCGTTTAGCACCCCGTTTGTGGCGGGAACAGCGGCTCTGATGCTGGGGCGGAGCGGTGGATGTTCGTCGTCCCGGGTGGCGTTTGGGCTGGCCCGCGCCGATGTCATCTTTAACCCCGCGCTGGGATGGGGCCGTCTCGACAGCTACTCTGCTCTTTCGGCGTGTCGGGGACTGCTGTAAGAGAACGTCATAGATTTCAACATGTGATATCGGATTTTGGGCAGGGAATCCGCCAGTCGCAATTCCTCTAAACCAAAGAATGCTAACGGTGTGAGATAACTGCGGATTTCTATCGAGAAAAATCAGATCCGGCAAGCGAAAAATCTAGGGATCACCTGGGCTGTGTGGAGGCAAGACCGGTCTGTCCATTAATCCCCAGCAGGCGACCCGTGAGTCGCATGCCCTCCCAGTCGTATTCATACGCAGCTCCACAAATCGCGCAGATCTGATAATGTTGGCCACTCTCGTTGAGCCGTGGCCACGTGAAACGATGAGTGCAACCTCGTCCGAAAACCCGCTTCAAAAAGCTCATTACTTTATTCCTCTGCCGGAATCCGCCGAATGAATAAATCGGGCTTTGCGCGCAGCTCATGCAATTCCCACATCGGCCAGAATAGACAAGTTCAGACGAGACTCTCGTGCATTAAGACCAGCGTGTGAGTTCGAAGTGGCGGGCAAAGAGATTTGACCATGATGTTTGCGTCTTTTCCAATTACGAACGTCCAGAATCGTCGGGGTTGTCCAAACTGATGTGCCCCCGATTGCTGTTCCAATCTCTATGTGAGTTCTCAGTTGATTGAACCGCTCCCACTCTCTGTCACAAGCGAGGTTAGAGATTTTGGGTCAGCGACACGATGGGAGATATTGTCGAAAAGAATCTGCTGGTAACTCGCGTCCGCACGATCAAAAATGTCGAAATTACCATTGCTAACTCCATGGTCCTGGGAAGTCACATCGTCAATTTCAGCGGCTCGGCGCAGCAGGAAGGGCTGATTCTCCACACCACGGTCACGATTGGATATGACGCTCCCTGGAGAACTGTTCACAAGCTCCTCACCGACGCGGCGTTGACAACTGAACACGTGCTGCGTGAGCCAGGACCATTCGTCCGGCAGACGGCGCTAGATGATTTCTATGTGCATTACGAGCTGAACGCCTACACGGGCCAGCCCAGTTTGATGGCGCGAATCTATTCAGATCTTCACCAGAACATTCAGGACAAGTTTTACGCGGCGGGGGTGGAAATTATGTCGCCTCACTTTTCCGCGATGCGCGATGGAAACCACGTTGCCATCCCGCATGACTACCTGCCGAAAGAATATGCAGCACCGGCATTCCGGCTGGGCATGTTTGAGAATTTCGCCGGCTCCAGCCAGAAACCGGCAGAGCGGTCGCGTGCTGCCGAGAGTTAGCAGCACAACAACAAGGAAGCATCGGATTCAGTGGAGGTCGGTAGCTTAAGCATGTCGCTGAGCCGTGTAGGCGGACTTGCGCGGACACGACGGCTCAGTTTTATCGCGCTTCGGTCTAATCTGCTCCGTGCCCGTCGCCACCGGATCAGGCAAGCGAGGTCTTTGTCCGAGAAGCCAGTGCCGCCGAGAAAGTCTCCGACATCGATCTGAAGTGCAGGTCACGCTGCGGGAACGGAATCTCGATACCTTTGTTGCGAAACGTCTCGAAAATGGCAAAGTAGAGGTCGCTCTTCAACCGCAGAGGCGTCTGGACTTGCCGGATGGTCCACACCCGCAGCTCGAAATCCAGTGAGCTGTCCCCGAAATCTAAGAAGATCACCTCCGGAGCCGGTTCGCTCAGGATGTCGGCGTGCTCACGCGCGATCGCGAGAATCACATCCCGCACAACTTTGGGATCGCTATCGTAAGACACTCCCAGCGTGAGTGAAATTCGCACCTGGCGGTCATTTGCCGTCCAGTTGGTCACGCGCTGGTTGATGAATTCGGAGTTGGGGACGATGATGACGACATTCTCGTTGGTCCGAATCCACGTGCTGCGTCCACGCAGCCGAACCACGTCTCCATAAGTATTTCCCACCTCGATGCGGTCTCCCAGCTTGATGGGCTGTTCCAGCAGAAGAATCAGTCCTGCCACAAAATTGCTCACGATCCCCTGCAGGCCCAAGCCAACGCCGATGCCGAGAGCGCCGCCCACCACCACCAGGCTGCTCAAGTTCAAACCCAGAGACTCAAGTCCGATAATGAGTCCAAGAGCGAAAACGAGATAGGAGATCACTCTGGCAATAGCGAATTGCTGGCCGGCCTCAAGCGGCGTGTGCGGCAGAACTCGCTTTTGAAGGAACAGCAGGGTGAAATGAGCAACGAGTATCAGCACAACCAGAAAAATGGCTGCCTTGATTAGGAAGAACGCGGTCACCGGCAGTCCGCCAAGGTTGAATAGCGGCCGGAGCAGGTATCCCTGGAAGTGGAGCCCAAATCTTCCCAGTGTAGGCGCATACCAGCTTCCCAGAATTCCTAACGCAATCAATACCAACAGCGAAAGGAAAAGCAACGTGATCAGCCGTGCGCGCGACATTTTCATCGGCAGACTCCTTTCTCAAGAGCAAGCAGTGTCTTAAAGCATCACAAAGGCTTTTCACGCATGATACGGGAGGGACGATTCACGTGCTCACTGTGGAGTGGTTCTCTTGCGAGGATAGTGCGCACTTCAGGTTGGAAACATGCTAAGACGCAGCATTTCGATCACAAGCCGAGTTCGGCTCCTCCGACGCAACTTGGCGAACATAACGAGAATAGGAGAAAAACCGCTGGCGTTTTAAAATCGATTTGCGTTCAATTCCGTTTGGGGCGCACGCGGTACTGCGGGATATTGGTGGCCTGTGCGGTCGAGGCAGAAGGCAACGCCGACTAACACGTTCACAGCGAGTGGTTCGGTCCGCTTCATATAAGAAGGAGAAATGATATGGCGAAAAGCAAAGAGAGGGACAAGAAGCATCCGCAAGGGAATATCGCGATGAAGACACCGCCGATCGTCTCGCAAAAAGAATGGGAAGCTGCGCGGCAGAAGCTGCTCGCTAAAGAAAAGGAATTGACCCGTGCCCGCGACGCGATGGCGGCAGAGCGTCGACGGATGCCGTGGACGCCAGTGGAGAAAAAGTACGAGTTCGAAGGACCGAATGGAAGGGTCAGCCTGCTCGACCTGTTCGAGGGACGCAGGCAATTGATCGTTTATCGCGCCTTCTTCGAGCCAGGCGTGTTCGGCTGGCCGGAGCA
The DNA here is from genome assembly GCA_035517535.1 of Terriglobales bacterium. GTDB lineage: Bacteria > Acidobacteriota > Terriglobia > Terriglobales > Acidobacteriaceae > Gp1-AA145. The sequence goes on along the minus strand of DATIYR010000183.1, from coordinate 390 downwards.
CGCATGCCGCGGGTGCTCACTCGGCGCGGATCAGGTCTCGCACTTGGCGCATCTGAACGCTCGCGATACGACGCTCGCGTGGGCCTCGCGCGCGCCGCAGACAGATATTGCCCGAGTCAAAGCCCGGATGGGCTGGGAGATGCCGTGGTACACCATGACCGACAGCTTCGATAAAGACTTCGGCGTCGATGAGTGGCACGGGCACAACGTGTTCTTCCGCGATGATGACAAGGTGTTCCGCACCTACTTTATTAATTCGCGCGGCGACGAAGCCATGGGAACGGTGTGGAGCTATCTCGACATCACGCCGCTCGGTCGTCAGGAGACGTGGGAAGATTCGCCTGAGGGTTACCCTCAGACTCAGCCTTACAAATGGTGGAACTGGCACGA
>DATIYR010000182.1:0-10168 GCA_035517535.1 Terriglobales bacterium | reverse complement strand
GTGGTGGGTGGTGGCTGGATCAGTTGAGTCTTATTTTGGCCATGTCAATCTGCTGTCCCCAAGCGAAAAGCAGGTTCCTCGTTATCGCGCAAGCGCGATGCCTCGGAATGACATGATTTGAGGGGCATGTCGTTGTCACGAGTGCGCGACGCCTCGGAATGACAAGGATGAAGAACGGAAATAGGAATGGCAACACTCGGACTAGTCGAATACAAGGACGCCAGCCCGGAAGTGCGCGCGGTTTATGACGATATCATGACCGCGCGAAAGACGGAGTGGATCAACAATTTCTGGAAGGCGCTCGCTAACGATCCCATTACGCTGAAGCGCACGTGGGAGGACATTAAGCAGATCATGGCTCCGGGCGCGCTCGACCCGCTGACCAAGGAGATGATCTACGTCGCGGTGAGCGTGAGCAATCAGTGCGGGTACTGCATCGCCTCGCATACGGCTTCGGCGCGCAAAAAGGGAATGACGGACGATATGTTCCGCGAGTTGATGGCGGTTGTCGGCATGGCGAATGAGACAAATCGCCTCGCGGCGGGATACCAGATCGAAATAGACGAACAGTTCAAGGTGTAACCCCGCGGGGGCTAAAGCCCGATTAATTTAAAGACAGCTTACGCGGCTCTGAAGAGCCGCTCTTCTACAAACGCTCAGGTTGATAAATGCCGCATAAGTTCAGCACTTCGTACATTGAAGATTCGCTCTCACTTTTCCGCCATTACAAGAAACTCGCGGAAGGCGCGATGGAGCAGGTTCCCGATGAGCAACTCTGCGCCACTCTCGATGAAGAAATGAATTCGATCGCAATCATGGTGAAGCACATGGCGGGCAACATGGGTTCGCGGTGGACGGATTTTCTCACCAGCGACGGCGAGAAGCCGGACCGGAATCGGGACTCGGAATTCATCGCGCCGCCGAATACACGAAAAGAATTGATGGAGGTGTGGAACCAAGGCTGGAGCAGAGTTTTTGCGGCGCTCGAACCGCTTTTGGACTCCGACCTCGAGCGCAAAGTTTTCATTCGCTGCGAGCCGCATTCGGTGATGCAGGCCATCAACCGCCAGATTGCACATTATTCTTACCATTGCGGTCAGATTGTTTTTCTTGCCAAGCACTTCAAGGCGAGCAGTTGGAAGTCGCTCACAGTTCCGCGCAACAAATCCGCGGAGTTTAACCGCCGCGTTCTCGCCGGCGAAGCCAGCCAAAGATGACTGAGATTTCTCGGCGGAATTTGGTTGGGGTGGCGGCGCTTTTCTTCTCTACCCATAGCGGCGAATGAACTTTTTCTAATCCTCTCCGGCAAAGCTTTTGCTCATCACTTCGCCACGAGGCACTTTCGTGGACAGTGGCTACTATGCGGCGTGTACGGCGCTCAAAACCCAGTCGAACGCGCTTGAATTGATCGGCAACAATGTGGCGAACGTCAATACAGCCGGCTACCGCGGGCAGATTCCCTCGTTTGAATCAACCCTGGTTGAGAGCGAGCGCTCGATGCCCACGAACGGCTGGAGCCGGCTGATCAACCAGTTTTCGGTTTTGAACGGCGCGCGTTTGGACCTGGGTGAAGGCAACCTCGAGCGCACCGGCAATTCCCTGGACTTTGCGCTTGAGGGCCCGGGGTTTTTTGCCGTGCAGACCAAAGCTGGAGTCATGTACACGCGCAACGGCGGCTTTCATCTTTCAGCCAAGGGCCAGCTTCTGACTTCCGCAGGCGATCCCGTGCTGGGAAGCAGTGGTCCGATTACGCTGCCGTCGACGAGCGAGCCCGCGATCAGCGCCGATGGAACGATTTCGATTTCCGGGGCTGTGGCTGGCAAGGTGCGCCTGGTCGAGTTTGCGCCGGGCACGCAGATCAGCGCGCTCGGCGGCTCGTATTACTCGGCACCGGCTGCGGCGGCGAAATCGGCGGTTCACACGCAAATGTGCCAGGGGATGCTTGAGTCTTCGAATGTGAACCCGGTGGCGTCGGTGGTTGAGCTCATCTCGGCGCAGCGCCAGGCCGAGATGGCGGGCCGGGCGATGGACGTGTTTTATTCCGACTTCAACCGCATTGCGGCGGATGAGCTGCCGCGAGTGTGACGGGAGTTTCGAGTTGTCAGTTTCGACTGTCAGTTTTCAAAGTTCCAAGGTTTCAAAGTTTTAATTCTGGCGATCCGGAAACCGAGTTCTTCGAAACCTTGAAACTCTGAAGCGTTAAAACCTTGGAGGTTGCATGCTGCGAGCTCTCTACACGGGCGCGAGCGGAATGAGCGCGCAGGAGATGAACCTGGAAAACATCGCCAATAACCTTGCCAACTCGAGCACGGCGGGCTTTCGCAAGCGGCGGCTGCAGTTTGAAGATTTGATCTACCAGAACGTGGTCATGCCGGGCGCGGCCTCGACCCAGCAGACCACGGTCGCCACCGGCCTGCAGATTGGCCTGGGCGCGCGCTCGGCGGCGTCGGAGATTGTGCAATCGCAGGGCGATTTCAGCCAGACCGGCAATCCGCTCGATCTCGCCATTCAGGGCGAGGGATTTTTTCAGATTACGCTGCCCTCGGGCGAACTGGCCTATACCCGCAGTGGGGCATTTCATCTGGACAACCAAGGCAACATCGTTACCGCCGACGGCAACCCCATGGACCCGGGCATCACCATTCCCCCGAATGCTACCTCGATCACTGTTGGCTCAGACGGAACCGTGAGCGTGACCGTACCGGGGCAGACCCAGGCTCAGCAGGTGGGCACGATGCAGCTGGCCATGTTCCAGAACCCCGGCGGACTGAACAGCATCGGGGACAACCTGTTTCTCGCGACCGAAGCCTCGGGAGATCCAATCGTCGGAACTCCAGGCGGGACCGAAGGCGAAGGCACCATTCAGCAGGGGTATCTCGAGCAGTCGAATGTGGACGTGGTCGAAGAGTTCATCAACATGATCGTCGCGCAGCGCTCGTACGAAGCCAGCTCGCGCGTGGTGCAGGCGGCGGATGAGATGTTTCAGGACATAAATAATCTCGGCAAGTGATGCGCGGGGAGGCGAAAATGACAATGAAATCGGCGGTTATTTTCGCCTGGCTTCTGTGGGCCGCTGTCGCATCGGCGCAGAACCCCGCGCCACGGGCGCCCGCTGCTGGAGTGGTAGGCGAGACTGGCTGGCCGCTCGATGTGAAGGCGATCCGGGATGCGATCTCGCGATCGCAGTTGTTTCAGCCATTTGATTTAGCTGGCGCGCAGATCTCCGCTCCGCCGGATTTCACTACCCGTACTGCCCGCCCGCAGCTCGAGGTGATTCATGTTGCTGGTTCGCACGAGCATCCTCTGATAGCAATTCTGCGTTGCCACGAGCGCGCGGATTGCCGCAGTTTTCTAGTGGAGATCGCGCTCGCCGCTTCAGCTCGCGACCCGCGGGAGAATGTTTTCCGCACCACGCTCAGCAAAACCGCGCCCGCAGTCAGCACTGCGAAGGCATCCGAAAAATTTCTGGTTGATCCCCGGCATCTTGCGATGTTGGTGATTGAAGAACCCGGCTTGCGAATCACTGAACCCGTGAGGCCGGCCAAGCGGGCACGTCTGGGCGAACGGGTGCAAGTCACCGATGCGGCAACGCACCGGTCGCTGTTCGCCCAGGTGGCAGGTCCCGGATTGGTGCGTCCGGCGGATGCCAATGCGAGGACAAGATGAAACGGGCGGCAATCATCTTTTTGTCAATTTTGGCAGCTGCGGTCTCACTCCTGGCCAAGCCGAAAGATCGGAAGGACTCAGGCAATATCCAGAGCGAATCGCTTTCCCAGTACCTGGAGCGGATGCAGCAAGTCCCGCTGGCGCCGCGGCCGCAGTCAACTGGCAGCTTATGGATAGATGGCGGCCGGCTGACCGATCTTTCTTCGGACTATAAGGCTCGCCACGTCGGGGATGTCATTACGATCACGGTGGTACAGAACATCACCGCCACTAATGCGGGCAGCGTGTCTTCGCAACGGAATCTGAGCGCGAGTTCGGGAATTTCGGCTTTGCCGGGGCAGCTGAAAACCGCCGGCGTGGCCAGTCTGTTTTCCCCAACCTCGGCGTATTCGCTGGCCGGCAAAGGGCAGGCAGCGACCACTTCCAGTTTGACCACCAGTCTTGCCGGGCGGGTGGTGGCGGTGCTGCCCGGCGGGGCGCTGGTGATTGAAGCCGAACGCAAGCTGACCATGAACAACGAGAAACAGACGCTTCTGCTGCGGGGCATGATACGCCAGGGAGACATTGGCCCGGGTGACACCGTGGCTTCCAATTCCATCGCCAACCTCGAGCTCGAACTGAAGGGCAAGGGCGTGATCAGCGAGGGCAACCGCCCGCCGAACCTGATCCTGCGGGCGATTCTGCGGGTGGTGAATTTTTAGGAGGATTTTGCGAAGGGCGATTGCTATTTCGACTCTGGTTTTAGCGGCCATCTCCGCCGGCGCCGAAGAAACCGTTCACAGTGCGCTTATCCGCGATATCGCCACCGTCGAAGGCGTGCGCGAGAACCCGGTGGTTGGATATGGCCTGGTAGTCGGACTGAAAGGCACGGGCGACCGCCAGCAGACGATTTTCACCGTGCAGACCCTGGCGAATGTTTTGCAACGTCTGGGCGTGCAGATTCCGCCGGCAACCGTGGTGGTGAAAAACATCGCCGCGGTGTTTGTGACCGCGACCCTGCCGCCATTTGCCACGCCGGGAACGCGGCTGGATGTCACCGTTTCTTCCGCCGGCGATGCGCGCAGTCTTGAAGGTGGAATGTTGCTGCTGACTCCGCTTTATGCCGCGGACGGGCAGGTGTATGCCGCGGCCCAGGGTCCGCTGGTACTTGGTGGATACAGTGCAGGAACCGGAGGAAATTCGAAGGAGCTAAACCATCCCACCGTTGGACGAATTCCCGGGGGTGGGCTGGTGGAGCGCGACAGTTCGGTCGATCTCGAAAAGATGAACATGTTGACCATCTTGCTGTCGGAACCCAACTTCTCTACGGCCGAGCAGGTCGCGGGGGCGATCAATCAATTGCACAACGTAAGGGCCACGGTGAAAGATAGCCGGCGGATTGAGGTTGAGCGCGGTCCCGGGGAGCACGATGTCCCCGCTCTCCTCGCGCAAATCGAGAACCTGCAGGTCGAAGTACGGCGGCGGGCAAAGGTCGTGATCAACGAGCGCACTGGAACAATCGTGATGGGACGCGATGTGCGGCTGGGCGCCGTCTCGATCCTGCACGGCGGTATTGCCATCGAGGTCACGACCAAGTTGGCGGTTTCGCAACCTGCGCCACTTGGCCAAGGCGAAACCAAGGTCGTGCCCGAGACCACGGTGAATGCGCAAGAGGCTGCCTCGCGGCGCATTGAGCTGAACGAAGGAGCAAGCGTCGATCAGCTGGTAAACGGATTGCAAAAGATCGGAGCGACTTCGCGCGACGTAATCGCGATTTTGCAGGCCATCAAAGCTGCGGGGGCGCTCGATGCCGACCTCGAGGTAATTTGACGAAGACGCAATCTAATGAAGACGTAATCTGGCGCAAAAGTAATCTGATGAATGTGACTGGAGTTTCTTCGAGCGGCAACCTGCCTGATGAAGCGCGAGCGGCAAAGGCGGGCGCACAATTTGAAGCCATCCTGCTGAACATGGTTTTCGGCGATCTGGAGCGCGTGTTTTCACATTTCCCCGGCACCAAGGAAGACGGGGTTAGTAAAAGCTACAACGGTTTCGGCATGGAAGCATTCACCTCCGGTCTGGCAAAAAGCGGTGGCATCGGCCTGGGGAAGTTCATTGCGAAAGCACTGACGGAATACAGTAAACACGGTACGCATCGGATTTAAAGTTTTTTAATTCCCTGCCGATAACGTAATTGCAGGGGCGAAAGGCAGAGAAAGTAACAACCATGAGAATTGATTTAAACAGCAGCGCAACAGTTTCGGGATCGCAGCTGGAAAAGACTTCATCCCCTCCCCCATCGCACACCAGTGCGTCCCAAAGTGAACCATCACAATTGCACGAAAGCCAGGCGAGCGTGGGCAAACTTGCCACCGCAGCATTGAGCGCGCCTGAGGTCCGCACGGAAAAGGTGCAGGCGCTGCAATCGCAATTGCAGTCGGGTGCCTATCAGGTTTCGGCACAGCAAGTGGCGGGATCCATCGTAGACCAGATGCGGGTGCGCTCGTAATTCTCGCTGGGGTGCAAGGAGGACAATATGGCGGCTGATGATCTCTCTACGGCAAATTTGCCGCCGGTTTCGTGGGCCACGAATACCAGCCCGCGCGAATCGAACCGCGACGCTCTGGAGAAAGAGAAGAAGCCGCGCCCAATTTCCTCGAAACCCGGAACGAAACAACCGGCGCTTCCGGAAGTTGAGTTCGAGCAAACCGAACACGAACTGGACAGCATCGCGTGAAGACACCGCTGCCGGAAACACTGCTTGGTGATCCCCGTAGCAACGCGCCGCAAGTTGTAATTGAAGAGATGGCCTGCGTCATTGCCGATGCACAGGCAGCGTTGTTTGCCGGACGATACAAAGACCTCGAAACCTGCGCCACCCGTCTTCAAGACCTGTGTGCCTCGTTCCGGTCCGCCGCCAGTTGTCTTGGCGCGGAATCTGCAAAGGTCACTGCGAGGCCACAGCTGCTTCTTGCCGTCCGCAACGCGCACCTGAAAAATAAAGTCTTCGCCGCCGCGCTTCGCCGCATGCGCCGCCACCTTGAAACTTTGCGCGTGGTTGTGAACGGTCCTTCCCTTACTTATGAGCCGAAGACGCTTTCGCTGCCGGAGCGAAAAAGCTGATGTCCAGCCTGCTCGCCACAATGTATGTTGCAACCGGGGCGATGGCCACGGACCAGGGCGCGCTCGAAGTCACGAGCAACAATGTCGCCAACGTCAACACACCCGGCTACTCGCGCGAAATTCCTACGCTTGAGGAAAGCCCGCCGGTCGTGCTTGGGAACCTGACCTACGGCACGGGAGTGCAGCTGGCCAACGTACAAAGTGTTCGTGATCCCATCCTGCAGCTTCGCATTCAGCAGGAAACCGGGGATCAGGGCCAGTTGAACTCCTATGTAACAGCAATGAACCAGGCGCAAACCTTGTTCACGACGGGAACGAATGACATCGGCACGGAGATGTCGAATTTGTTCTCAAGCATTTCACAGCTTTCGACTGATCCCTCCAACCTTTCGCTGCGGCAGGCAGTGCTGACTGCGGCCTCGAACCTGGCGACCAGTTTTAACAATACTGCCAGCAATCTCGTGGCGCAGCGCTCAAATCTGGACTTGAACGTCGTCCAGTCCGTGCAGCAGGTCAACACGCTCACGCAGCAGATCGCAACGCTGAACGGCCAGATCACCGCTCTACAGAATGTTGGGCAGGATCCCAGTGCGTTCATCGATCAACGCGACAATCTGATCAATCAGCTTTCCGGGCTGATAGACGTCTCAGAAATCAAGAGCGATTCGGGCATCACGCTCACCACCTCCCGCGGCACAGCCCTGGTTACCGGAACGCAAAGTTATGCTTTGAGCACGCAGCCGGATGCTTCAGGCGTTCAGCATATCTTTTCACAGCAGGGGACGGACATCACCTCGCAGATCAACTCCGGCGCTCTGGGAGGCCTGATTCAGGCGCGCGATCAAACCATCCCCGGCCTGCTGAACGGGCTCAACACGCTGGCTTCTGGTCTCGCCAACGCTTTCAATGCCGCGAACACAGCCGGTTTTGATTTAAACGGCAATAAAGGAGGCAATCTGTTTACCCCGCCTCCTGCCGGAGTCACCGGGGCGGCGGCGAATATGAGTGTTGCCATCACCGATCCGTCGCTGATCGCTGCGAGTTCCGATGGCAGTGCCGGAAGCAACGGCAATGTGGCGAATTTTTCTGCTATTCAAAACCAGACCACCATTTCCGGGGAAACCCCGACCGACTATTACGGAAATCTCGTTTTCACGGTTGGCAATGATGTTTCGAACAGCACTGCCGAGCTGCAATCTTCACAACTTGTGCTGCAACAGCTTCAAGACCAGCGCGGCAGTATTTCCGGCGTTTCACTCGACGAAGAAGCCGCGAACATGACGCAGTATCAGCAGGCCTACGATGCCGCGGCGCAAGTTGTCGTGGCTGTGAACCAGATGCTTGAAACGGTAGTCAACATGGGTGCGACGGCGGTTTCATCATGAGCTCGATTCGCGTAAATCCATACGTACTTCCTGACCTGCTCGCCGATTTGAACAATACGCAGCAGCAGGCGGATACTGCATCGCTGCAAATGTCTACCGGAAGCCGCATCAACCAGCCTTCTGACGACCCCGCGGGCGCGGCTGAAATGGTCGCCAACAATGCGCAGAGTAGCCAGGCAGATAGTTTTCTCCGCAGCATCAACAGCCTAAATGGACTGCTGCAAACTGCCGATTCCACGATGAACAATGTAGTCACCGCCCTCAATCGCGCGATCTCATTGGGCACTGAAGGGGCAAACGGAACACTTTCCGATGATGATCGTACTGATGTTGCCAACGAGCTCAGCGGCATTCAACAGCAGTTGCTCAGCCTGGCAAACACTTCGTACCAGGGCGAATTTATTTTCGCGGGCACAGCGACCGTCCAACCTTTTGTCGCCGATTCATCGAATCCTTCCGGCGTAACTTATAATGGGAACAACGGCGCAAATTCCGTACAAGTTGGCGAGGATTATTCCGTGCAGATCAATTTGCCCGGTTCGCAAGTCTTCACCGGCACTTCGGGAAATGTGTTTCAGTCGATTAATGACCTGATTAATGCGCTTAAGACCAACAACAATATCGGGAGCGCCGTCACTGAAGTCAGCAATGCATACAACTACGTGACCGGTCAGCGGGTCTTTTATGGAAACGCCCTAAATCAGTTGCAGGCGCAGCAGAATTTTCTAAATTCCGATACGCTCGATCTCGCCACCGCCGCAAATTCCATCTCCGCCACAGATATGGCGCAGGCGGCGACAACTTTCAGCCAGGCCGAAATCGCGATGAACGCCGAACTGGACGGAATCAGCCGGATTTCGCAGGTGAGTTTGTTTGATTATCTGAAGTGAGAAGAAGCCATCAGATCAGCCGTCAGTTAAAACCTAAACTGGAACTGCCGTCTTTCTCGCCGGATTGAAAAACGACAGCTTCACCACCTTGGCCGCAGCTTTCTGGCGGACGGCTTCGATCGTAACTTCCATTTCCAACATCTTCCCTGGGGTTGAATACCCAGTTTCCACACTCGCCAGTGCAATAAGCTTTTTCAGAACCGGCGACCACGTCGTCGAAGTCGCTTTACCTACTTGCCGGTTGCCGGAATAAACCGGCACGTGCACGCGAGAAGTCTGGCTCGGCGCGGCGGGAGTGAGGCCGAGCTTTTCGTACAGACCTTCAATATCATTCCAGTCGAGTTCGAGACCGACCAGTTGGCGCTGTACTCCGTGCTGATGATCTTTTTCCAGCGCGGCTTTGCCTACGAAATATTCTTTTTCGAGGTGCACCATCTTGCCGAACCCCAGTTCGTAGGGCGAGAACTTCTGCGAAGCGATCAGCGCCTTGCGCGAGCTGGTGTAGTCAACATCGAGCAGCAGCAGTCCCGCTTCTACTCGCGCCACATCGAGCGCCAGCATTCCCGTCGGGTGCAGATCAAAGGGCCGGCCTTTTGCGGCGATCGCGTCCCAGACTTTGACGGCATCTTTCCACTCCACCCAGATTTCGTAGCCCAAATCTCCGGTGTAGCCGGTGCGCGAAATATCGACCGGAACGCCGGCGATTTTGCCGCTGGTCATGCGGAAATATTTCAGGTTCGTGATCTCCGCTTCGGCGACGGTCTTGAGTAGCTTCGCCGAAGTTGGGCCCTGAAGCGCGAGCGCAGCCACCTGCTCGGAGACGTCTTCGATCTGCACATCCATGTTCAAGCCGTTCTGATGAAACCAGCGGATGTTGGGCTCGGCGGCGGTCCAGCGATAACGGTTTTCATCGAGCCGCGTGATGGTGCCGTCGTCGATGACTTTGCCCTGCTCGTCGCACCAGCAGCAGTAAATCACCTGGCCTTTCGCGACCTTATTTATGTCGCGGGTGATGATGCGGTTCACCAGTTTGGTCGCGTCGCGCCCGGTGATCAGGTACTTGTAGAGCGGCGTGATGTCGATGAGCGCGGCGGCGTTGCGGATGGCGTTGTACTCGTGCTCATG
>DATIYR010000181.1:0-8168 GCA_035517535.1 Terriglobales bacterium | reverse complement strand
CGGTGGCCGAGGCAATGCCGACCGCGACGATCAAGACCGTTCCAGCGGTAAATCCCGGGCTTTTGCGCAACTGCCGTAGTGCGTAACGAAGATCCTGGCTTAGCGACGCTAGCATCCCGCCTCAGTCAAACAAACAGGTCTGCGAAGGTGGTTTTCTGGTTTCGCGGCAAGCAGATGTCATGAATTTTTTAGAGCCAGTGGATCATTGTGAAGCAGGAAGCTGCATCTTGGTAGCCAATCTTTTCCTCACGACCAAGATTATTTTTCATCGAGTTAACGATTGTTCTGGATCCAAAATTGTCCGAAACCGCCTGGGGCCGTCCGAAATCGGACAGTCGTTTCGTCAGAGATCGACTGAAAGAAGACATCGACTGGAGAAGCGATAGAACCGTCTATCCAGAGTGGTTTGCCCGGCGCCAGTTTGCCTCATCATTTTGGTCGGCTAAGGTTCACCGGGGCTTGAGTTCCCGCTCAAAATGATTCTCGATCATGTGGAACAAATGGGTTCGGTATTCGGTGCCTTCGATGCTGTGCGTCTTGTTGGGATACGTCATGAAGCGAAATTGCTTGCCAGCGCGGATAAGGGCATCGATCATCTGAATACTGTTTTGCAGGTGAACGTTGTCGTCCTCGGTGCCGTGTGCCAGCAGCAAAGCCCCGCTGAGCTTGTCGGCAAATTTGGTGATTGGGTTGTCATAGACGGCCGGATCTTCCACGGGCAGTCCCTCATAGCGCTCGGTATAGATCGAATCATAGTCACGCCAGCTGGCGACCGGAGCAACCGACGCCCCCGCCTGAAAGCGATCGCTATGCGTGAGCGCGTAGAGGGTCATGGAGCCGCCGTTGGACCATCCCCAAATGCCGAGCCGGTTGCGATCGAGCTGCGGATATTGCGCAAATAATTGATCGAGCGATGTGAGCTGATCGCGCAACTCGATCTCGCCAAATTCGTGACGGATGGCGACGGAAAATTTCTTGCCGCGGTTGGGAGTTCCGCGATTGTCCACTGAAAAAATTGCAAATCCATCTCGCGCCAGAACCTGTGCGAACAGCGTACTTGCGCCCGCCCATTGCGACCACTGATCAACCACAACCTGCGCCGCCGGACCACCGTAAATATTCACGATCACCGGCACTTTGCCGCCGTTTGAATTCGGCGGAAGCAGCAGCTGGCCATAAAGCGTGGTGCCGTCATCGGCCTTGAACTCCAGATATTTGAGAGGCGCAAGGCCATACTCAGAGACAGGTTTTAATTTCGCGAATACCCGGCAATTTGCGGCAACATCACAAGCGCTGAACCGATTTGGCGTGAGAGCCCTGGAGTAGTTATCGATATAGGCGTTGCTGCTATCGGCGAACGTGGGATCGTGAAAACCATCTTCCTTCGAAATGCGCCGCAGGCCAGAGCCGTCGAGTTTCACGGAATAAATCTGCTGCTGGCGCGGATCATCTTTGTTGCAGGTGAAGTACACCTCACCATTCTTTTCATCCAAGCTCTGGATTCCCAGCACCTCGAAATCTCCATGAGTGAGCTGGCGTTCGAGCTTGGCCTCAGCGGCAAGAGGTGAGGCCTTATCGAAGCTGTATAGATAAATGTGCGTGTAACCGTCCCGCCAACTCGTCCAAAGAAACTGGCCCCTCGAATGCAATATCGTGAAATCATCGTTCACGTTCACCCACGCATTCGGTTCAGATTCGGTCAGGACTTTGCGCGATCTGCCTGAGGCAAGATCGATGAAGTACAGTCCCATCTCATCCTGATGGCGGTTCAGCACCTCGGCCCACAATGTATCTGCACTCAGCCATCCGAACCTTGGGATGTAAATATCGCTCTGGTCGGTCAACGAGATCCAGCGCACGTCGCCGCCATTGCTGCTCACCACGCCTATGCGCACCGCTGGGTTGGGATCACCAGCTTGCGGATACTTCTCGTAATCGACCGTGGGATGAGTGGGCATCCAGTCGACGATGGGATACGTGGGCACATGAGTTTCGTCCATCTGGAGGAATGCGATCCGATTGTTGTCTGGCGACCAGAAATAATTGCTGCGAACCGAAAGCTCTTCCGCGTACACCCAGTCCACTTCGCCGTTCAGAATGTTGGGATTTTCGGGAGTTCCGAGAGAGCTATTTGTAATCTGCTTTGGAACGCGATCGTCCAGGTCAGCAACGAACAGATTGTGGGCGCGCACGTATGAGAGACGTTTCCCATCCGGAGAAAATTTCGGATCGCGAGCTCCCTCTGGTGAAGGATCGATTTGAACCATGTTTCCGGTCCCGAGGTCGTACAGCCAGAGCTGGCCGTGCGGGATGAACAGGAGATGTTTGGAATCCGGCGCCCAGTAATAAGGAGCAACATGGTAGCGGGTGATCTGGTCTTTTTGCCGGTCGTCTTTGATGGATTCGATTGGGGGTGCAAGTTTCGCGAGTTTCTCATCACTTACTAAGACTTTTCTTTCGCCGGTGGAGGCGTCCACCGACCACAGCTGCGCATGTTCGCCGGAGTCGTCGCGCTGAATATACGTAATTGACTTCTGATCCGGCGCCCAGCGCAGTCCTTCCGGCGGGCGCCCGGCGATGCCGCCCCGCGAAAAAATGGCTTCGATGGTGAGCGGCTTTTGTGTCGGCGAATTCTGAGCATGTAAGCAGGTAATCGCGAAACAAGCAATTAAGAGTAGGTAATAGTGGCGCAGCATTGTCCCCTCGATGGCGAATTTGGTGTGAACGGGAAAGTGTACAACGCGCTTCGCCGGCGAAACATTCGAGACAGTTTTACGGATTATGATTTGGGGTACTTCGATTTGGAAACTCGAGTGCTTGAACCGCTCGAAAATCCCTTCGGCCCAAAAGTGTCACCCATGTGACCGGTACATTCTGTAACCCATGTGTCCGGGCCGGGCCCTCACGTATGGTCGGGGCGAGAGGATTTGAACCTCCGACCCCCTGCGCCCAAGGCAGGTGCGCTACCAGGCTGCGCTACGCCCCGACATGACTCCGATTCTAAAGCAGTTCCTGAATTCGTTTCCAGTGAACTGCACTGTGCCGCCTGCTCATGAAGACGGACGGAGCTTTCCGGTGGTCTATGGCTGGCGGTTAATCGAGTTCCCGGACCCAGATATTGCGGTAGCTGATCGGCGGGCTGGGATCGCCATGTGCCTGCAGCAAAATCGGCGCCCGGTCATAACTCTTATAGATAGGTTTGCCGATATACAGAGTCTGGCCCTTCAACTCAAAGTGATTGTCCACCAGCACACCGTTAAAAAATACCGTGGCATAGGCCGGGGTTTTCAAATCGCCATCTGCATTGAAAGTTGGCGCGGTCCACACGACGTCATAAGTTTGCCACTCGCCCGGCTTGCGGGTCGGGTTCGCCAGCGGAATCGATTGCTTGTAAATGCTTCCCGCCATGCCATTCACGTAGGTTGAATTTTTGTACGAATCGAGGACCTGCAATTCGTACCCGGAATCGGGTCCATTCGCAGCGAGAAATACGCCGCTGTTGCCGCGTGCTTGTCCGCTGCCGGTAACGTTCTCCGGAACTTTCCATTCGACGTGCAGCTGATAATCGCGGAATGTGCGCTTGGTCTCGATATCGCCGGCAGCTTTCTTGACTGTAATGACACCGTTCGCCACGATCCACTCTGCAGGAGATTTGTCTTTCGCCGAAACCCATTCGTCCAGATTTTTTCCGTCGAAAAGAATGATCGCATCAGATGGTGGGGCATTGCAGTCCGCGCCCGGGGTGACCACCTTCGGCACCGGCTGCCACACTTCGGTTTCTTCGGGTTTAGGTTTGGCGGACATCGAGCCGGTCTGTGATTGCGAGTAGAGAACGGATGCAAGAATAACCAGGACGGGGAGAGCCAGTGAGGCCGAAATTTTGGTTCGCATTATGGTCAAGAGAATACACCTGGAGTTGTGGGATTGGCGGATTCGGCGATCAAAAAAAACAAAAGCGAACTCGCAACCTGGCAGTTCCCGATTGCATGATCGCTGAAAATTGGTAACATCGTTGCCGATATCGAACCGGGGGTTCCAACTAACAATGCTCACTCGCCGCAGTTTCCTCGTCACCACCGGACTTACTGCCCTGGCCTCGACCCGCGTCTTCGGCGCGAATGACACGATTCGCGTCGGAGTGATCGGAGCCGGCGAACGGATGAAGGGTCTGCTGAACGGCGCGGACCAATCCGGCGGCGCATACCAGATTGTGGCGGTGAGCGATGTGTACGGTCCACATCGCGATGCGGTCAAAGAACGTTCGAATGGCGTCGCGACCACACACCTGGATTATCGCGAAGTTCTTGATAAGGATGTTGACGCCGTGATGATTGCCGCGCCGGACCATTGGCACGTGACCATGGCGGTTGACGCGCTGAAGGCAGGCAAGGATGTTTATCTGGAAAAGCCGGTGACGCACACGCTTGAGCAAGGCGCCACGCTGACCCGCGCGGTTCGTTCTTCCAAACAGATTCTGCAGTGCGGGATGCAGCAGCGCAGCTGGACCCACTTTCGTGACGCCGTCGATTTAATTCAGGCGGGCAGCCTGGGCCGGGTGGTGCAGGTGCGCACCTACTGGTGGCAGAACTATCAAAGGTCTTGGCCCAAGAAACCAGTGGACCAGCAGCAGCTCGATTGGAAGATGTGGCTGGGTTCGGCGCCAGATCAGCCGTTCACCGACGAGAAATTTTTCCATTGGCGCTGGTTCTGGAATTTTGGCGGCGGCGCAATGACCGACTTGTTCACGCACTGGATCGATGTAGCCCATTGGGCAATGAAGTCCGATCAGCCGCGGCGCGCCCAGATGCTCGCCGACAAATATGTGTTCGACGAATGGGATTGCCCGGATACGATCCAGGCGGCTTTTCGGTATCCCGGATTTGATGTGATTTACGAGGGGATGATGGCTTCTTCAATCGATGACGGCGGCCTGGAATTTCGCGGAACCGAGGCAACGTTAAAAATCAACCGGGGAGCATTCAGCGTTTATCGCGAGGGAGCGGCACGGGATGAAAATCCGCTGATGACCGAACACAGCCTTCGCGACGGGACCATCGATCACGTGGAAAATTTCTTCAACTGCGTCAAGAGCCGGAAAGAACCGAATGCGCCAGTCGAAACCGGAGTTACGGCAGCTGCCGCCGGCCACATCGGTAACCTGGCTTTCAAACGTGGCGGCCAGACCGACTGGCCGGCGAGGGTGTGATCGTCACCTTGTGAGAGGAAAAATTATTGCAGGTGGCATTTCTTACGCTTTCGGCGATGTAGGATAGGAGCTTCGCACGTCGAAGCGTTTACTGCGGCCCGTGAATTAGTCCCAATGTTCCGGTCAAAACCTGCCTTCACATCATTCCTATTCGTCTTATTCTTAGGTTCGCCTTTGCTCGCCAATGCGCAAGCGCAGCAAGAAATCGATTGGCCCATCTACGGCGGCAATTCACAGAACACGCATTATTCGCCGCTCGCGCAGATCACCAAATCCAACGTAAAGCAGCTTGAAGTTGCATGGTCGTATGACAGCGGCGAAAGGGGCGGCCTACAGACGAGCCCGCTTGAAATTGACGGAACACTTTACGGAATCACTCCCTCGCAAAAAATATTTGCCCTCGATGCCGCGACCGGCGCGCTGAAGTGGAAATACGACTCCGGCGTGGTTGGCACGCAGCCGGATCGTGGCCTCGCCTATTGGGCCAGCCCGGACAACAAAGATCGCCGCATCATCGTCGGCGTAATGAATTTTGTTTATGAACTGGACGCCGAGACTGGCCAGCCCGTTTACAGCTTCGGCGATCACGGCCGCATCGATCTTCGCGACGACCTCGGGCGCGATCCCAAGACCGGTTTCATCGCGCTCACCAGCCCCGCCGTAGTTTACAAAGATCTCTTCATTGTCGGCGGCCGGCTTCCGGAAACATTGCCCGCGCTTCCCGGCGACATTCGCGCCTACGACGTTCGTACCGGAAAACTGCGTTGGATTTTTCATACGATTCCCCATCCCGGCGAGTTCGGTTACGATACCTGGCCGAAAGATGCGTGGCAACACAGCGGTTCTGCAAACAACTGGACGGGAATGACGGTTGATCAGAAGACCGGCATTGTGTATGCCCCAACGGGTTCTGCGGTTTTCGACTTTTACGGCGGCGACCGCATCGGCGACGATCTGTTTGCCGATTGCGAGCTGGCGCTGAATGCAGAGACTGGCGAGCGCATCTGGCATTTTCAGGGCGTGCATCACGATTTATGGGACCGCGATTTTCCCTCGCCTCCGACGCTCGTCTCGGTGATGCACGATGGAAAAAGAGTGGATGCGGTCGTGCAGACTACCAAGCAGGGCTTCGTCTATTTGTTCGATCGCGCGAATGGCACGCCGCTGTTTCCGGTTGAGGAACACAAATATCCGCCGAGCGACCTGAAGGGCGAAGTTGCAGCAGCAACTCAACCTCTACCCACAAAACCCGCACCCTACGCGCGCCAGCGCCTGACCGAAGACATGCTCACCAACCGCACGCCCGAAGCGCACGCGTGGGTGCTGCAACAGTTCCGAACCTATCGCAGCGACGGCCAATTTGTTCCATTGAGCACCGGGAAAAACACAGTTATCTTTCCCGGATTCGACGGCGGCGCCGAGTGGGGCGGTTCGGCATTTGATCCGAACACGGGAATTCTCTACGTCAATTCCAATGAAATGGCGTGGGCGGTTGAACTCGCCGAAAATACAGCGAACCAGGCGAGCGGCAAAGGAATTTATCAGAGTCAATGCACAATCTGCCATCGCGACGACATGAAAGGCTCCCCGCCGCTGTTTCCGTCGCTTGTCGGAATTCAGGACCGTATGACGCTCGAGCAGATCGCGGACCGCATTCGCAACGGCGGCGGGCGAATGCCCGGTTTCCCAAATCTCACTGCCGACGAAGTGAATGCACTGGTGAAGTTCCTGACCGCGGGTGAGAACAAGGAACTCTCATCCGGCCAGCCCGAGCCGCCGCTTATGCGCTACCGATTTTCGGGATACACGAGATTTCATGATCCCGACGGATATCCGGCAGTTGCGCCGCCGTGGGGCACGCTGAATGCGATTGACCTGAACACGGGCGATTATGCATGGAAAATTCCGCTGGGAGAATATCCCGACCTTGCCGCCAAAGGCATGAAGAATACTGGCAGCGAAAATTATGGCGGGCCAATCGTAACGGCCGGCGGAGTGCTCTTTATCGGCGCAACCAACTACGACAAGAAATTTCGCGCCTTCGATAAAGACACGGGCGAATTGCTGTGGGAGACGACGCTTCCATTCGCAGGCAACGCAACGCCGATCACCTATGAAGTTAAGGGAACGCAATACGTGGTGATCGCAGCGGGCGGCGGGAAAGACCTGAAATCACCATCCGGCGGCGTGTACGTCGCGTTCGCGCTTAAAAACCCGCAATGAATCGTCGGGAATTTTCAAAAGCAATGGCCGCTTCGGGCGCTCTCGTTTTTGGTCCCGCCGCTTATACTTCGTCTGAAAGGATCGAGCCCGCGACTCACCCCACGCTCGCTCTGCGCGAGTTTGAGAAGCTGCAATTCGGCGTCTCGTTCCACTTCAGCATGAACACGTTCACTGGGAACGATTACGAAACCGGCAGCGTGCCTGCGAGCACGTACGACCCAACGCATCTCGACGTTCGCCAGTGGATTCGCATCGCACATGATCTCGGCGCGCGTTATGCCGTGCTGACTGCGAAGCATATGTCCGGATTCTGCCTGTGGGATTCGGCCAATTACGATTACGATGTTGCCGCGAGCTCGAACAAAACTGATGTTGTTGCTGCGTTTGTGGCCGCGTGCAAAGAGTATGGACTGAAGCACGGGTTTTATTACTGCATTCTCGATCCGCATAACGAAGGTAAATTCGACTGGAACATTCCCGTGCAGCAGGGCTATTACAAACTCATCAAGCAGCAGCTCACGGAACTGCACAGCAAATATCCGAACACGTTTTATCAGCTGCTGGATATCACGTGGAAGCTTTCGGACGACCAACGCTGGGAAGTCTATGAGCTGATAAAAAAATACAGCCCGCACGGAATCGTCGTGATGAATCAGGCTTACTACCAGAGCAAACGGAACCTCGGCAGGATTTGTGAGCCGAAAAGCTGGCCCACAGATGTGATCAACGGCGAAGACAC
>DATIYR010000180.1:0-5101 GCA_035517535.1 Terriglobales bacterium | reverse complement strand
GCCGGTCTTCTCAAACATTTCTCAGTGATGGTTTACTCCGAAGACGTTGGCCTCGGCAAGCCTTCGCCTTCCATCTTTCTCGAAGCATGCCGCCGCGCGGGAGAATCTCCGCAGAAGTGCGTTCACATAGGCGACAACATTGAAGCCGACATCGTGCCCAGCCGCGCGTTGGGGATGTATGGGATCCATCTGAGCCGGCCGGGGCGTTCTCCGGTTTCCCCGCCCGTAATTTTGAGCTTGGGCAATTTACCCGCGCTGCTGAACTAATTCGCAAAATCATCCCACAAAGGACAAAAATGAGCCGCAAGAAACTGATCGCAGCCAACTGGAAAATGTACAAAAATCCCGCCCAGACGAAGGACTTTTTTCGCGATTTCTTGCCGCTGGTCTCGGGGCATGATCGCGATGAAATTGTGGTCTGCCCGCCTTACGTAGATCTGCATTCGGCGCTTGAGTCGGCGAACGGTTCGCAGCTTGCCATCGGTGCGCAGGACGTTTATTGGAAAAATGAAGGTGCATTTACCGGCGAAGTTTCTCCCGCGATGCTCGTGGCCGTCGGCTGTACGCACGTGATCATCGGTCACTCAGAGCGGCGGCAATATTTTGGCGAAACCGATGACACTGTCAATTTGAAGCTTAAGGCTGCATTGGAGCAGGGGCTTACGCCGATTGCTTGTGTCGGTGAGGTGCTCGAAGAACGTGAAGCGGGCTTGACGGAAGATGTTTTACGGCGCCAATGCGTCCGGGCGTTCAATGCGTTATCGGCCAAAAAAGCCGCAAAGCTCGTTATTGCTTACGAACCTGTGTGGGCCATCGGCACCGGCAAGACCGCAACTCCTCAAATAGCATCTGAGGCCCACCTCATCATTCGCGAAGAGGCGAAGGAAGCTTTCGGCGACGAATTCGCGAACAAGCTGAGGATTCTCTACGGCGGCTCGGTCAAGCCGGAAAATGCCACAGCGCTAATGTCGGAGCAAGAGATAGACGGCGCACTGGTCGGCGGCGCAAGTCTCGACGCGAAATCGTTTGCCGCGATCGTGAAATACTAACGCGGCACTGACAGCTTTTTGTCGTATTCAAATAACGGCATTCCGAAAAAATCGGTGATGCGCCCCGTCTTCCGAAATCCGTTCCGTTCGTAAAACCGCACCGCGCGCTGCAGAGGCGCGGTGGTGTCCAATGTGATTCGCTTGCAACCTGCTTCGCGCAGTTCGAACTCTGCCCGATCAAGCAACTGCTGAGCGGCTTGCTTCCCTTGCCAGTCTGGAAGCACCGCCATTCCGCGCAAGTGACCTTCTTCACCATCAAGCATCTTGCAGGCAATGGTTCCGATGATCTGCGACTGGCAAACCGCTACGAACACAGTCATCTCACGAAGGCGCTCTTTCAAAGTAGTTGCGTCGAGGACCGTATCCGCGTAAGCACCAGGCGTGTAGCTGGTTTTGAATGGCTCGAAGGCTGCGTGCAGACATTTCAAAATGCCGTCTGAATCGGCAACCGTCGCCCTCCGAATACTAAAAAGTGCGTGGGTCTCGGCTGCATCGTTCATTAACGCAGCCAATCTTCGATCTCGACCCCACGTTCGGTTTTTTCGTCGCGATATTTCACGATCACCGGAGCGTACAGCGAGATTCCCCAGTCTTTCGCTTTTCCCTTTGACACCGCGCGCGAGCCGGGAACGACAACAGCATTCTCGGGAACTTCAAGCGGCTTCTCGTTCGACGCGCGATATATTTCGCCTTTTACCAGATCGTAAAGCGGAGTGGATCGGGTGAGAATTGTTCCTGCCCCCAGCACCGCGCGCGAGCGCACCAGCGTGCCTTCGTAAACTCCGCAATTCCCGCCGACGAGCACCTCATCTTCAATAATCACCGGCGATGCGTTTACCGGCTCGAGTACTCCACCGATCTGCGCCGCCGCGCTCAGATGGACCCGCTTGCCGATCTGTGCGCACGACCCGACGAGCGCGTGCGAATCGATCATCGTGCCTTCGTCCACATATGCACCGACGTTGATGAACATCGGCGGCATGCAAATCACAGATGGAGCGATATACGAGCCAAGCCGCGCTGATGAGCCTCCCGGCACGACGCGAACTTTATCATCGACCGAAAATTTGCGCGCAGGGAATGTGTCTTTATCGACGAATGACAGGCACTCGCCACTTCCCATCTGCGTCAACTCGCCAATACGAAACCCAAGCAGAATGCCCTGTTTTACCCAGACATTGACCTTCCACTCGCCATTAACTTTTTCCGCGGCGCGAATTTCACCGCGAGTGAGGGCGTCACGAAACTTGAGAAATATCTCGCGCGCATTCGGCCGCAGTTCTTCGGCGGATACAAACTCCTCAATTTCCGATTGCAGAGAGGGCATGGAGGGAAAAGTATAAAGGATTGGGGTTCGATGATTTCCTTTGTGTGCCCTTGTCTTCTTCGTGGTCAGAAAACAAACCAACCACCAAGGACACAAAGGTGCACGGAGGAAAGCCCCACAGCTAAATGCACTTGCACTCGCTGCGAATCAGCACATTGGGAAGTGTTTGGGTAATCTGTCTGGCTTCGGCAAGCGTCGCATAAGGACCGTGCCAACGGGCATGGTTGGTTGAATGTCCCGAAGGGCGCGCTTTGCCATTGCTGCACTGACCGCAGGTGGAGCGATGAAGAACCGCCTTGTGCGGGCCTGAGGCCCAGTTCTCATAAACGAAGAAGCTTGCAGAGCTCGCGGCAGCGGCTGCGGTCTTCGCGACGAGTCCGACGTCCCCAGCGATTTTCTGCAACTTGGATCGCGTGTCGCGGCGCACCTGCACCATGGGCAAACGATATGCTTCTTCGATCCTGCCCATCATGGCAAGCACCGCTTTCACTGGCATGGGACTCGACTCAATGAAATTCGCTTGCATCAACGGCAGGTACTTGCGGTAGATTTGTCG
Source organism: Terriglobales bacterium (assembly GCA_035517535.1). Classification (GTDB taxonomy): domain Bacteria; phylum Acidobacteriota; class Terriglobia; order Terriglobales; family Acidobacteriaceae; genus Gp1-AA145. Next base: position 2,169 of record DATIYR010000180.1, on the reverse strand, counting down.
CGCAGAATTCCAATCATTGTTGAGCGCCGCGCGGGTCATCTCCGCCATTTCGTGGGGGATTTCGTTCGACGCCACGGAAATAAGCCCGACCCCACCCACGGAAATGATGGGGAGGGTCATGGCATCGTCGCCTGAGAGCACCGAAAAATGCGGCCGGGCGGAGGCACAAATTTCTGCAATCTGCGTGAGATTCCCGCTCGCTTCTTTTACTCCAGCGATATTCGAAATTTCCGAAAGGCGGGCAATCGTGCCGGGCTCAATGTTCGCCGCCGTGCGGCCGGGAACGTTGTACAGAACGATCGGCTTGGTGACCGCTTCCGCGATCGCTTTGAAATGCTGGTACTGCCCTTCCTGTGTGGGCTTGTTGTAATAAGGCGACGCCGTGAGGATTGCGTCCACACCGGGTAGGTTCGCGAGTTCCTGGGCCTTCGCGACCGCATCGCGAGTGGAGTTGGAAGTAGCACCGGCTACAATCGGCACTCGCCCAGCGGCGACTTCGATTGTCATGTCAATTACGCGAAGCCATTCGTCATGGGTGAGCGTCGGGGTCTCACCGGTGGTGCCGCAGGGAACGAGGAAGTCGATTCCCGACTCGATCTGCCAGGAGACCAGATTTTTGAGCGCCTGCTCGTCGAGCGATCCATCCTGCTGAAAAGGAGTGACGAGGGCCGTGCCACATCCGCGCAGCTGCATGGAAATAAGATAACGCGAATGGAGGTGGGATGAAAATGTCACGTATCAGCCAGCCTCTGCGTAAACTGTTCACGTTCTCGGGTATTGACATTATCCCAGAATTGGGATATTATTATTATGGCACGATTAAAGCGGGGACCTGGAGAGAAGCCGCTATTTTGGACAGGATCCTCTAAATCTGACGTGAAGAAGTTCCCTGGTGCTGTGCGGGATGAAATGGGATGGGCTTTGAGTGTCGCCCAGTTCGGCGGCAAACATCCGAAGGCTAAGCCCTGGACGGGAGAAGGAACGGGAATATTCGAAATCGTGGAGGATTTTCGGGGAAACACGTACCGTTGCGTTTACACGGTACGGTTTCAAAATGCAATGTACGTCCTGCATGCATTTCAGAAGAAATCAACCCACGGGATAAAGACCGCCGAAAGAGATGTCAACCTCATTCGAAGCAGGTTGAAAGTCGCGGCAGAAGACTATCAGAGGCGATATGGCCAAAATGAATAGCAGGGTTACTGCCAGTTCAGGAAATGTGTTTGCGGATATTGGACTACCCGGCGCAGAGGAAAGAAAGACCAAGGTACAGCTGGCGGTCGCACTAAACCACATCATCGAGAGCTTAGGGCTGTCACAGGGCGCGGCTGCGCGGGCGCTGAGGGTTAACCAGCCAAAAATCTCGGCCTTGGCGAACTACCGTTTAGAAGGTTTTTCGGTGGAACGTCTCATGAATTTCCTGAACGCGCTGGGCCATGATATTGAGATCGTGATCCACAAGTCACGCCCCAGAAAGGAGCCAGGAATTCGCGTTACCGCAGCCTGAAAACATTACACTTTCCGCCAGATGTCTTTGAAATCGTAGAAGCCCTTCCTGCCCGCAATCCACTCTGCCGCGCTCACCGCTCCTTCCGCGAAGCCGCGGCGAGATTTGGCATCGTGGCAAAGATAGATTGTGTCCGCCGCAGACTCGAGCACCAGTTCGTGCATTCCTATTACTTCGCCTTCGCGGAAAGAAGTGATTTCGACTTCGCTTTCTGAGTTCCCCTCCAAAATACCCTGCATCATGACAGCGGTGCCGGATGGAGCATCCTTCTTGTGCACGTGATGCCGCTCGTAAATCTGCGGGAAATATTGGTGCTGTAGTGCGGGAGCAGCCGCGCGGACGAGATCAAAAAAGAGATTTACACCAATCGAGAAATTCGACCCGAAAACGAATCCGACTCCCTGCTGTTCAACTTGCGCGCGAATTTTCGGGATTTCCGAATACCAGCCAGTCGTGCCTACAACCATGCTCTTGCTTGCGGCAACGCACGCCTGGATGTGATTGAGCACGCAATGCGGCGTTGTGAAATCAATGGCGACGTCTATCTGGGCGAGTTTCTCACGCGTCAACGCCGCGGAACCTGGGTTTTCCGCTGAGCGAAGTGTTTCAACCCCGTGTCCGCGCTCGCGCGCAACTTCTGCGACAAGCGAGCCGGTCTTGCC
>DATIYR010000179.1:0-36617 GCA_035517535.1 Terriglobales bacterium | reverse complement strand
AAGCCTTACGAGGAGATCGCCAAGAAGCTGGGTTTAGCTGTGGGCTCAGTCGGCCTGACTCGGCGGCGTTGTCTCGACAAGTTGCAGCAGAAGCTGGTCGCAATGGGGGTGTGACGTTAGTAATGTCGAGCAAGTGGGTTCGAACCCGAGTCTGGAAACAGGCATGTATTTTATTGGCAGCCCGAGACTCTTCTTCCGTGAACGCCAAATTCTGATATGTGTGCAGGAAGGCAAATGAAGCATTTTTCCATTTACGACTGGATCGATTTTGCCCGGAACACACAAGAGTCGGGGAGGGCCAGAACCATGCAACAACACCTGGAAGATGGATGCGATGTCTGCGCAAAGAATGTTGCGAGTTGGATGCGACTGGTGGAGTTTGCCAAACAGGAACCCAATCATCAGCCACCGGATTTTGCGCTGCGGCAAGTCATAGGGAACTTCTGGCTGTCGAAAGTTTCGGTCAGTGAGTCGCGAAACATTGAGCTGGCAAGCCTTGTGTTCGACAGCTCAACCCTGCCGGCGACTGCAGGAGTGCGAAGCCGCATGGCTCCGGGAAGGCAGCTGCTCTATAAGTCGGGAAGTATGTCTGTTGACCTTCAGCTGTTGCCCAAGCCGGGATCTGAATCTGTTGTTCTGGTGGGGCAGCTCCTGGATCTTCTTCGGCCAAAGGGTGACATCCCGGTGTCGCTGATGAAGCAGGGCAACTCGGTTTCGAGCAAAAAAACCAATCAGTTCGGCGAATTTGATTTCGGCTTCAAAGCTCCGGACAGCATGCACCTGGCCTTCGACCTGGAAGGTGGTACAACGCTGGTGGTGCCGGTTCCGGGCGCCTCGGTCAACCCTTCGCTGGTCAACGCGCACTAGAAATTGTTTGGTTTCGCTCGTTTTCCTGCCCGTTCGTGAGCGTTCGCGGAAATTCCTGTCTCCAGATCACCTCCGTCAATCCAGTTCTTACCTGATTACGGAGGTGATCTACTGCGCGTAGATTAGGCGGCTAAACTTTATTCGATGCCTGGACTTTGCTAGCGTTCACGGCTGTTTCTTGTGAGCGGTGATTTGCGAAGCGGGTGGTTGTATGCCAAAAAAAACCATCGTTATCGGAGAAGACGATTCCGCGATCCGCGGCGCGCTGCATGAATTTCTGCGCCACTCCGGATACGATGTGGTCGAAGCGAGCACCTGCAACGCTATTCGCAGCGCGTTCAAGTCCTCGTCGCCGGATGCGGCCATTCTCGATTATTCTCTGCCCGATGGCACGGCCCTGGATCTGTTACCGACCCTAAAGCAGCTTCAGCCTTCGGCTCCGCTCATTATTCTTACAGGAAACGGCACCATCCCGCTGGCGGTAAAAGCTATCAAAGAAGGAGCGGAGCACTTTCTCACCAAGCCAGTCGAGATGTCGGCGATTGCCATCATTCTCGAGCGCGCGCTGGGAAATCAACGAAATCATCACAAGGTACTCGCTGGGCGTTTGCAGCAGGCGCGGAACATCACGGATCCTTTTGTCGGTACCAGCGCTGCGATTCGCCAGCTTGCCGACCAGGCAGAACGGGTTTGCGCAAGCGACTGCCCGATTCTGATCGCGGGGGAAACCGGGTCCGGCAAAGGCGTTCTTGCACGATGGCTGCACGAGCATAGCCAGCGCGCCGACGAGCCATTCGTGGATTTGAATTGCGCCGGCTTTGGGCGGGAGTTGCTGGAGACTGAGCTTTTTGGCCATGAGGCGGGGGCTTTTACCGGTGCGCTGCAACGCAAGATTGGCCTGCTTGAAGTCGCGCAACGCGGCACCGCTTTTCTGGATGAAGTCGGCGACATGGATCTTCAGGTCCAGCCGAAGCTCCTCAAGATTCTGGAAGAAAAGCGCTTCCGGCGTTTGGGAGATGTTCAGGAACGTCAGCTCGACGTCCGGCTGATTGCCGCGAGTCATGAAGAGCTAAGTGAGCTGGTGCGGCAGAAGAAGTTTCGCAGCGATCTCTACTTTCGCATCAGCACCGTTACGCTGCGCGTTCCCCCGCTACGCGAAAGAGTAGAGGATATTCCGGTACTGGCGAGACAATTCTTTGGCCGCAGCGCAGTCGACCTGGGCAGGTTACACCTTACGCTTTCCGAGGAAAGTATCAAGGCGCTTACGACCTATAGCTGGCCGGGCAATATCCGCGAGCTCAAAAACGTGATCGAACGGGCGATATTGCTGGCGAGAAAAGAGACTATCGAACCACATGACCTGCACCTGGAGTTTGCCGATAGCGGTACTCCCGGCACAGACTCTGCTCTCACATTCAGGGAAGCCCAGAAACTGCATATCCAGAAAGTACTGCAGGCGGAAAACGGTAACATTGCCCGAACCGCTGCCCGGCTCGAAATGACGAGAAGCTCTCTTTATAACAAGCTGAAGACCTTCGGTATCCATGCTCACGACTATCAGAAGAGGCAGGACACGCCGGACAATCCTGCAGAGCCGCAGACCAAGGCAGCCGGGGCGTCATAGTACTGGCAGTTTTAGTTGTGGAATGAGTAAGAGTCGATGGTTTCGTGCGAGTAAGTGCGGCTGTGACTGGCACGCGACTGTGCCGGTTCCGTTTTAATCATACCGTCAAAGTCTTTCGCTAGTAACTCCTGAGGTGGTATGGCTGGGCATAGAAGGTTTGCCTGAAAACTGCTTACTCCCATTCGCATCAGCGTAGACAGGTCCTCATGCGTCCTGACTCCTTCGGCGATGACCGTGCCGCCCATATCGTGCGCCAGGCACATGATCGATTTGACGACACCTCTGCGGTCGGGGTCGGTGGAGACTCCGTCGACAAAGAAAGCGTCCACTTTGAAGTAATCCGGCCGACAATCCAGCATGGTGCGGTAATTCGAATTACCCAGGCCGATGTCATCCAACGCTATGCGAACGCCCAACTGCCGGAGGGCATTGATATTCGAGATCAAGCCAGGAACGTTGTGGGTCGGCGAGTGCTCAACGATCTCGAGGATGAAGCGGTCCAGCGGCAAAACCAACTCATGCATTTGCGTACGAAAGAACTCTACGAATTCGCCCTTGCCTAGAGTCGACGCATGAACATTCAGGTTAATTCGGCAGTCAAACGGCAGCTCTGCCACTGCTTTCGAAATCGCGGTAATGCAGGCGCGGTCAACTTCGTCTTCGGCATGCTTGCGCCGCACGTAGTCGAACAGTATGTCCGCGCGTTCGAAGTTCGTTCCCTTCGGGCCGCGAATCAGGCCTTCCAGACTCGCAACCCGGCTGCCGCCTGGTTGCAAATCGAAAATCGGTTGAAATCTGACAGACAATGTTTGGGGTTGCGCGAGAATCTGGTCCAACAGCCGTTGTGTCATCTGGGGGCTCCTGTAAGCGTACCTACAACATCAGCCATTTCTGCCAGACGAGTGGGCTTATGGAGAAATGCATCAACATGCTGCGCGGATACTTCGGCCGTGACCTCGGGCCAGCCGTATCCGGTGAACACGACAATTCTGGTACTCAACGACAGTTCACGGATGTACTTGATAAGGTCAAACCCGCCGAAGCCGAGCCGCGTCAGCCTCAGATCAGTAACGACGACAGAATATGGGAAGTGCGCCAGCAGCGTCTGGGCTTCCTCGAGCTCCTGAGCGCAATCCACCTCATGACCGCGAGTAATCAGGTATTCCCTGTATGCGCTCGCCAGCTGCTCATCATCATCGATGATCAGTATTCGTGCCGTCATGCCCTTCTCAAGGCATGTAAGTTGCCAAAGGGCATCCTCGAAATCTACAGAAAGTAATGGGCTTGGACAGTGCGGATAGAAAGGTTGTCCAAAACTCGGACAGTTGGTTACAAAACTCAGTCACCTATGTGTTTTATCGATACAAGAAATTAGTTGTGTACTGCAATTACCTCAGTAAGTTGTTCTGCGGCAAACAGGTACTTATGTTAACTATGCTCGCCTCTTACGTATAGGAGTTCTAAAATGGCGCATAGTGCGGCGAAGATGGCTCGTGAGAAAGCGGAGCATAAGACAGGCCAACAGACGGAAGCCATAGCGCAGAAGGCCTTCATTATTGCAGAAGTGGCGGAGGCCATTGATAACGAGTTCAACAACCTGATGATGGCTGTTACAGGTTACGCCGAACTGGAGCTGAAGAAGGCCTCCCCGGCAGCAAGACGTCCATTAGAGCAGGTGCTTCGTAACTCCACGCGGGCCACTTACCTCGTTCAAAAGCTCCTATCGCTCAGCCGGAATCATTCAGGGGCTCCACAGCAGATAGACATCAACGATGTTATATCAGGCCTTGCTGACATACTTCGCAGCCTTCTCGGAGAAAAAACCGCACTCACGTTGCAATTGGAACATGGGGTTGGCGAAGTACTCGCAGATCCGATTGAGTTAGAAAGACTACTGATCGCTTCGGTGTTACATGCAAGGCGATCGATGTCTGGAGTACAAAAACTGTACATCGCGACGAAAGCGTCGGAATTCCCGAATCATGACGCACAGCCGGAGTCACGTAGTGCAGTGATGATCTCCATTTCGGATTCAGAGAAAGCAAAGTCATCTCCGGCGTCGACATGGAACGTCATAGAACCAAACAATAATGAGTCGACTCTCGCGGTCGAAGCTGTGGCCCAGTCTGCAGGCGCGACCTGCGTATTTGGCGAGAGCAACGGCGCCAGGCGGTTCGCGGTCCACTTCGCAGCCCTGAAGAGCCATTCAACGGTCACGAACCAGATTGAAACCGGCGCCGCAGCCTCGAAAACCGTGCTCATCGTGGATGATGACGATTCCGTGCGATTGCCCGCCGTCGAATTTCTGAAGATGGAGGGTTTCAAGGTCTTGCAGGCGAAGACTGGTTCGGAGGCGATCAACATTGTCATGCAGAAGCGTTCGCCAGTCGATTTGCTGATCACCGACGTGCTGATGCCTGCGATGAATGGAGATGAAGTCGCGGCCAAGCTGACGGAGATGCACCTGGGACTCAAGGTGCTCTATATGTCAGGAGACTCGGGCGGAGCCGCGCGTGCGAAAAATATCTTGCAGAAGGACATCCTCCACAAGCCATTCCGTCTGGACAATCTGAATCAGAAGATTCAGGCTTTGCTCCATTCCAGTAACAAGGGCGGCGACAAAACCAATCGATAGCTCGGTTTGTATCGGCATCGACGATGACATCCCATCCTGAAAGCGCCGAACTGGGCGAACTGAAGCGAAGGTTGGCGGAGTGTGAACTTCGCCATCAGGTATTGCTCGATGCATCGCTCGATTGCATCATCTGCGCCGACAAGGCAACAAAAATTACAGAGTTCAACGCCGCAGCGGAACGCGCGTTCCGGACCGCGCGCGCCGACGTCCTTGGACGCGACATCGTTGAACTGATATTGCCGGTCGAAGCTAGAGATTGGCACCGGCAGAACTTATTCAATCCTGTTAATTCCACCAAGGTCGATCTCGTATCCGAGCGAATCGAAACTACGGCCATGAGACCCGATGGCACTAAATTTCCCTGCGAGTTGACCGTCACCCGGAACTTTCCACAGGAACCGATGTTTGTGGTTCACCTGCGTGACATAACTGCGCATAAACGCTCGGAAGAGGCCATGATATGGCTCGCGGCGATTGTGGAATCATCCGATGATGCAATTATCGGCAAGGACCTCGACGGCAAAATCATCAGCTGGAACAAGGGCGCCGAAGCGATGTACGGCTACACCGCGGAGGAGGTTATCGGCCGCCATATTTCCGTGCTGGTGCCTGACGGTTACTCCGACGAAATCCCAAAAATAATGCAGCAAGTAAAACAGGGCCAGCGCATCAAGGGATTGGAGACGGTGCGGAAGTCGAAAAACGGATCGCTGCTGAATGTGTGGCTCACGATCTCCCCGGTTCAGGCCACTGACGGGAGCTTAGTCGGCGCTTCAGCTATCGCGCGTGACATTACGTCAGAGAAGCTGGCGCAGGAAGCTTTGCGAACGGCCCGCGATACCAGTGTGTATTCATCGCCGGTTCCCATTGTTGCGGCAGATGTAAATGGAGCGGTCACGGTGTGGAACCCGGCCGCAGCTCAAGTATTTGGCTGGTCGGAAAAGGAAGTGCTGGGAAAGCCTCTGCCAATCATCCCACTCGATGATATGCAAGAAGCCGACAGGATGCATCAGCGGCTGCTGTCCGGAGAAATACTTACGGGAATTGAGGTGCGCCGTCAGAAGCGCGATGGCGCTTGCATCACGGTCAGCCTTTCGGCAAGTCCTTTGTTCGACCAAAACAAGAAAGTAAAGGGCATGATCGGATTTCTAACCGATATTTCCGCGCGCAAACAGGCCGAGGAGGCATGGCGCAGGGCAGAAGAGAAATATCGCAGCATCTTTGAAAATGCGGAAGAAGGAATTTACCAGGTAACCCCGGAAGGAAAGTACATATCCGCCAATCCGGCATTAGCTCATATGCTGGGCTTTGAATCGCCACAGGCGCTTATCGACAACCGTAACCAGGCGGAAAGACCAAGGCACGTAAACCCAGAACGACTATCTGGATTTCTCCGTTCAATTGAGGAGCACGGGTCGGTTCGAAATTTCGAGTTCGAAATACGTCGTCAAGACGGAAAGATGATTTGGATCTCGACCAGTGCCCACGCGGTGCGGGATGGCAACGGAAGGTTGCTGCATTTCGAGGGAACCGTCCAGGATGTAACCGAGCCGCGTGAACTCGAACACCAGCTGCGGCACGTGCAGAAGATGGAGGCAGTGGGCCGGCTGGCCGGCGGCGTCGCTCACGATTTCAACAATATCCTGATGGCAATCAGCAGTTACTCAGAGCTGCTGAGTAAGTTGACCAAGGAGGAATCCACCAAGCGTTATACAGACGAAATCATGAAAGCAGTAAGTCGCGGCTCATCTGTGACCCAAGGATTGCTGACATTCAGTCGTAAGCAGGTGTCATCGCCTAAAGTAATCGATATTAATGAAGTAATTGCCGAGCAATTAGACATGCTGAAACGATTAATTCCGGAAAGTATCGATTTGAGCTTCTTGCCGGCTGATTCGGCATGCCATGTCACTGCCGATCCGACTCAGATCGAGCAGATTGTGATGAACCTGGTCATCAATGCGCGCGATGCAATGCCATACGGCGGCCGGATTGGGATCGAAACAGCTACAGATAACGCTGGCGAAAAAACCGGCGGAGCATCTCACGATCACGTCGTGCTCAAAGTCAGAGACAACGGTTCCGGCATGGATGCCGATACGAAGTCACATCTCTTCGAGCCTTTCTACACGACCAAGGAAGTTGGAAAAGGAACGGGTCTTGGCCTTGCAACGGTGTTTGGCATCGTAAAGCAGAGTATGGGGCACATAGCCGTTCAAAGCGAAGTGAACCAGGGAACGACTTTCACAATTACTCTTCCGCGGGTTGAGGGAACCGCAGAAGCAGCTTCCGCAACCGAAATTGTGGAAGACGCGGGGAATGGGGAAACGATCCTTTTGGTGGAAGATGAGGCTGCGGTACGGGATCCTGCCGCCGAATACTTGGTTGCATGCGGCTACAACGTCCTGACCGCCGCGAGTGGGTTGACGGCCCTGAAACTGGCAAAGCAGCGCAAGGAGCCAATCGACCTACTCTTGACCGATCTGGTTATGCCCGGCATGAGTGGCCGGGAACTGGCTGAGAAAATCTCAGACCTCCACAGTGAAACTAAGATCGTGTTCATGTCGGGCTACTCCAACAACGTGCTCTCCAGTCATCAGCTTCTCGATTCCAGACATGTGTTGCTGCAAAAGCCGGTGCAATTGAAAGTATTGAGTAATTGCATTCGCCGAATTCTGAATCGTAAAAACGCCGCTCGCGCCTGACTCCCGCCATCGCATTCTGCTCGTTGACATGACCTAGGGAACGGACCCGCGCGGCACCTAACGAACACTATGGGGCCTGAGCATGCATGTCGTTTATTGCATCAATCAGCGGACTGAATTGCTGGTTTACCAGCAGATCTGATTTCTCAAAGTATTTCGTCGCACCCGCGCGCAGCAATTTATCTGCGTTCCTTTGCGAAAGTCCACTAAGCACAAACACTGGGATGTCCTTCGTGGTGGAGCGGGTCTTCAGGGCTTCCAGCACTACCGGACCCGTCATTGTCGGCAACATCATGTCGAGCAGGATCAGGTCTGGAGTAAGTTGTTGCGCCACGTCAATTCCCTCAGGTCCGTCGCCGGCAAGGGTTACGTCATGGCCGGCCTTGGCCAAGGCTCTCTTTATGCCGGTCTGAACGATGCGGCTGTCTTCAATCATCAGGATTTTCATGATCTACCTCTACATTGCTCAGGAATCCAGGTCCGGGTCGGGCAACCAGAAATCCGCAAGTCAAACCAGAAGTTTTAACGCCCCGGACTGAGCCCGGGGCGTCTTTCGAAACTGCCCAATGAAGTGACGGAAGAACCATTCCTCGTTGCTACTGTTTTGCCAGGATGAACGACAGATTGGTCGAGGGTGCATTTGATTCCCCTGTAACAATCAGCCGATCGCCGTCTTGAACTGCAAACGTTGAACTCGTGCTTCCGCGGTTGCCGTTAAGCGTTGCCGCCAAACCCGAGTCGATTACCTGTCCATTGCGATTGACGAATACTCGAACCGTCGCGTTTGAACTATCGGCGTAGGCCACTAGGGGACCGATAGTTCCGTTCCCAATTACCAGCTCTCCGGAGTTGGCCGACGCTGTGACCGTTGCCTGGGCCGCGGAAAGCCCCGCATCGGCTCCCTGATAAAACGTACCGCATGTGGAGGTCGATAGGTCGCCGCCCCCGTAGAGCACAAATGCAGACACTCCCGAGACCGCCGTTACGGACGGACAGAAACCGCTATACGAGCCGCTGAAGGAAATGCTGCTGGAGACCTGCGCATGAGCTTTGGGCACCAAGGAAAAATCAAAAGAGGTGACCTGGTTTCCACTTTGACCGTAAAAGCCAGGAACCGCATTGAAATAGGCTTTCATGGCGTGTGCGCCGGCAGCTGCCCCGGTGCTTACGCCAGAACAGGCTGCAAGAATCAGAAGCAGATTGAGAAATATCGAACAGATCAGGAATTTCTTCATCGGGGATCTCCTTTGATTCGGTCCAATTGAAACGTGGCCCAAGTGGATCGAGCTCCAGGATTCAAGTGCTGGAGCTGCACTGTTTCCCAATAAGAGATCCCCGATGCTCGAAATGCTTACATTTTGATGATTGCAGACCCGCCAATCTTCGGTAACCGTTAGTCACCTTGAAACCCGTAGGCTTGGGTTGGCTGCCACCTACAACGGCGATAACTCGACTGCAAACGTTATGCTGACTAATGCGAGGAATGTGGGTGGGCCGCCGATACACGAATGGGGCTTATATCGAAGGGTAGTACTTTACGAAGAATACGGTTTCGTTTACTGACAACCATCATTGCACCACAAATGGCCGAGTCGGCGAGACAGCAGTCGAGGACCGCAACACGAGACTGGTCGTCAAAATGTAGTCTCCGCCGGGCGGCGGGCTACCCACACCATCTACTTCGTTGATTAATGCTTTGAAGGCAAGCTTTGCAAGGTCCACCTGCGACATCTGGATGGTGGTGAGTGGGGGAGTAGTGAATTGCGCAAGCTTGATATCGTCAAAGCCCACGACTGACAAGTCTTCAGGTATCTTGAGTCCGGAATCGTAAGCCTGGCGAAGAACTCCGATTGCAGTCATATCATTGGAGCACATTACCGCGGTAGGACCTTGTGGCAACGCAATGAGCCGGGTCAATGCTTGCATGCCTCCTTCCATCGTGTGGTCCCCTATGACAATGAACTCCGGAGGAATTTCCAAACCCACTTCCCCCATTGATTCTTCAAATGCCGCCCTGCGCGCCAATGAAGATTTCAGATGTATAGGGCCCATCACGAACGCTATTCGCGTATGCTTTAACGCAGCCAAGTGCTGCACCGCTTGCCGGATGCCGTGCAGGTAATCAATCCGTATATTGCCCACGCCGGGAACATGCGGGCCCACGTCGACAAATACCAGCGGTACCTTACGAAAGCGCAGGCGCTCGATCAGTCTTTCTTCCATTCCGAAGGTCAGCACGGCGACTCCGTCAACCCTTCGTTCAACCATGCGGCGCACCGCCAACTCCGCGCGTTTCGGGTCCTGAACTGTGGAACTCAATAGAATTTCGTAGTTGTGGTGGACGGCAATTTCTTCAAAGGACTGGACGATCTCAGGGAAAAATGGATTTGTGATCTCCGAGACGATGAGGCCAAAAATGCGGGTGCGTCCGGAAACCAGCGCCCGCGCATGAATATTTGGGTAATAACCGAGCTCTTCTACAACCCGCCAAACGCGGCGAGCAAGTTGCGGATTTACGGTAGGGACCCGGTTTATGGTTCGAGATACCGTCGCGGTTGACACTTTTGCACGGCGCGCGATTTCCCGAATGTCCATAAATCCCGCACACTAGCGAAACTTTCAAACGCAACCTGGAGTCATGCCCTGCGCTTGCAATCAGCCCTCGACGCGGTTATACAAACGATATCCTTCCGACATAATTGCCATAAACGGCCGCAGTGTCAGTACGCCGCTGTCGGTGCGCGCAACCCAATCGTCAGAAGAAGAGCTCACCGCGCTTGCCGAGATCAGGTCTTTGCGCGAAAGCCTTTGCGGGATGTCACCAACCGCGAAGAGAGCGATTGGCCCGTGCAGCAGGGCTACATTGTTCGGATCGTCGCTGTCGACGGCTTCGAGGCTCAGCGGCATGTCGAATTCGACTTCAACGCTGTCCCCATCTTTCCATGTGCGCTGCAGAGGCAGAAACTTCCCGGGATCAATCGCGGCATCGGTCCGTTTGCCGTTGACGGAAACCGTCGTCTTTGCACCAACCCAGGCAGGAATACGTACATAAAGGGTGAACGTTTCCGGTCGCGCGAGATTAAGCGCGAATTGCGTCGTGTTTGCGCGGGGGTATTCGGTTTTCTGAGTAAGTGTGCATTGAGTGCTATTTTGCAACCACGATAAGCGAGAAGGGATGAACAGGTTTATGTAAACGCCGTCCTGGCTCTTGTAATAAGAACTGATACCGTAGTCGGCGCTCAATTGCGAAAAGGTGCCTGAGCAGCACGGCCACTTGTCGCGATAATGTACCTTCTTGCCGGCGTTGTTGTAATCGGAATAGTAGAAGCTGGTGCCGTCGGCGAGAATGGGCGTCGCGCCTGCGATCGTGTTGTAGAGCACTCGTTCCATGCTGTCACCGTAACGCGAATCGCGGGTAACCCGAAGCAGGTAACGCGTGATCTTGAAGTGACCGTAAGATCCACACGGAGTTTCGAAACTTGCGTGGGTGGTGCCCAGGCTGGCTCCCAGCAGACCTTTTCCAGGTTCAACAAACGCTTCGTCCGGTCCCCAGCCGCCAGTGGCGAAGCTCTGCTCCTGCACAAATTGCAGGCCGTTCCGCGCGGCGCGCAGATATTGTTCGTCTCCGAGCACAAGATACGATTGCAGAGCGGAGCTAAGCGCGTTTACATGACTGTAGGCGTGCTCGCCTGGAAGATCATTCTTACCTTCGGCGAGTGGACCAAAATATTCCTTTTCAATGAAGCGGACAGCCAAGTCGCGGTACTCCGATCTCCCGCTGCGCTGGTAAGCGAGAAAGAAATTTTCGGGAAGCGTATACGTCTCGTCCCAGGTGTCAGCGACGCTCTTGTGCGGGCGCGCGCGCTGCTCGGCGCGGCTCAGAGCTTTCTCTGGCAGATAAGGGAGCACCGCCTTAGTCGCCCGCCAATGCACATCAAGCGCATCCGGACACTGGGCAAACTCGTGCGCGTCGATTAGACCGCAACTGGTTTTGTCATATGTATAAGCGGGAAGATGATAGCCGCGATAGAACTTGCCGGAAGGTTCTACTGTTTCGCCAAAAGCTCCCACCAGGCGGTGCACTTTTTCCTGAGTCGGTTTGTGCCCGGTGACCGCATAATCGCGCGCTAAGCCAGAAAGATATTGTCCGAAGCTGTGCCCGGGAATGAATCCGTGAAAGTCTTCCGGCGGGCTGAAATCGGTCGCGTTGTCGTACCAGCCTCCCATGTCGGGGCCGGGAGCCGGCATTCCCTCGCGCTCGCGGAAGGGCTTGAGCAACGCGTCCTCATCCAGATGCAGGAACAGATCGTGATTGTGATTGAACTGCTCGCGCAGCGGTCCATCGAGAAGTTGAACTTGGGAGTATTCGAAAACTGAGAGGGGCGGAACCACTTTCATATCCACTGAAGGAAACGCCCAGGCACGGCGAGAGCGCAGTGCCAGAGCCGCTCCGGCCCCCATTGCCGTGGTTTTAAGAAATTGCCGTCTATTGCTGCGCATGTCCGTTCCTCCCTGAAGGCACACTGGTAAACGTTACCCAGATCAATACGCGAATAATACCTCAGAAATATAGATTTTGCTTGACTACTTTCGCTGGGGTGAGCTACCGTACCTGCCACCCAGAAAACGCTTACTGACGGCGGCCGCGGTCTGCCGCTGCCAGGCATTCGGCCAGCTTCGTGGACCGTACCAACAACTGGAACTCCGAAGGAGGACGTATGGGCTACCCCTCTACTTCGCGCGTTGTCCTCGCGATCGCGATTCTATCCACCGGACTTTGCTTTGCGCAGTTCAGCAGCAATCTGCAAGGAGTGGTCCAGGACCCGTCTGGGGCAGTGGTTCCAAAAGCCACAGTGACGCTCGTCAACCTCGGCACCCAGGTTACTAGCACAACGATTACTGACGACAGCGGCACCTATCGCTTCCTTAGTCTTGCGCCGGGAGCGTACAGGGTTACCGTCGAGGCGTCGGGTTACGCCAAAGCCACCTCGGATGTGACGCTGCTGACTGAGCAGACTCTGAATGTGCCGATCACGTTAAAGGTCGGAGAGGTGACCGAAGCCGTAACCGTCACAAGCACTTCGGCGGTAGTCGATACCGCGGACGAACGCAATCAACTCACGCTCGAGAATTCCGGAGTTGCGGAATTACCGGTCGAGGGACGAAACCTGGTTACGCTAACCACCCTTGCGCCTGGCGTTACCGGCCTGGGAACCATGGGCGGCGGCCAGCCGGGAAAGGCCGGTACTCCGGGATCGGGTGTCGATAATTACTCGACTGAAACTCAGGTGGATGCGAGCGCCAACGGTCAAGGCCAGATGTCGAACATGTATGTAATCGATGGCTTAGATGTCACCAGCGGCATCCGCCAGGGAGTGTTGAACCTCACTCCCAATCCGGAATCAATCCAGGAAACCAGCATTCAGGTGAACACCTATTCATCGCAATATAGCCGCGCGACTGGCGTACAGGAGGTCATGACCACAAAGTCCGGCTCGGATCAATTCCACGGGGAAGCCGCCGACTGGTTCTACACCGAACAGTGGTACGCGAAAACCCACTTCACCGCTCCCACCGGATACTTGCCCTTTCACGGAAATAACATGTCGTTCTCGATCGGCGGCCCGATCATTCCACACAAGCAATTTTTCTTCTATTTCGCGGTTGAGCCACTGCGTTCCTCACTGGCCAGTAATGGAACCATTCAATTTGCAAATCCCGCCTTTGTGAGTTGGGCGCAAACCAATTACCCGAATACCGTAGGCACTCACATTCTTTCGACGTATGTACCTACCGGCGTAAGCGCCGCTGCTCCTGTTGCCAGTTCGGCGAATGCACCCGGCTGCGGAGGAGCAGGCGCGCCTCCCTGCAATCTGCCACTGGTGTCGCAAGGTGTTTTCAGCGCTCCACAAATCCGGAACGGCACGCAGTACTTCGTGCGGGTCGACAAAATCTTTAATAAGGACAAGATTTACGGGAGCTTCTATCGCACGCTTCTGAACTATGGTGCAGCTTCGGCGATTCCTGCCTTCTCAGCGCTTAACAACAACTGGCAGCGTGCGTTCCAGGTGAACTGGAACCACACATTTGATGCCAACACTATGAACGAGGCTATTTTCGGCGCCAATCGCGTCGAAGGCGACCTCGGCAGCGGCGCAAAAGATTACACGGTTCCTTCGATCGCGGTGAATGGGATCAGCACAGAAGGCGGCCAAGCTTTCGGCGTTGGTTTCGCGCAGGGTGATTTCATCCAGCACAACTACCACTGGCGTGACGTGCTCACGCATGTTCGCGGCAATCACGCGCTTAAATTCGGTTACGAAGGATGGTTTGGCGATGACGTCGAGCCATTTCAGGGACCGTATTCTATGCCGACATTCCATTTCGATAACTTCCTCGAACTTGCTCAGGATTCGCCCACCAGTGAAACCGGAGTCATGTACAGCCCGCTTACCGGTCAACCGATTTTATGGTCGTGGAATGCGGCTTCCAAGACGTGGGGCCTGTTTGCAGAGGACACGTGGAAAGCGCGTCGCAATCTGACCTTGACCCTCGGCTTGCGGTGGGATGATGAAGGCAACCCGTATTCCCGGAGCGCTACAACCGTGTTCGGGAACTTCTATCTTGGTCCGGGACAGACATTCGACGAACAGGTGACCAACGGTTTTGCGAAAGCCACTCACTACGCATTGAATCATAGTCTCAACAATCTGCTTAGTCCCCGTGCCGGCTTCGCCTGGGACGTGACGGGAAATGGCAACACTGTTTTGCGCGGTGGCTTCGGTGTATACAACAACTGGCTCACACAGGCCAATGTGCAGGAAGAATTCCGCGGCAGTCCTCCGGGCCCGATTATTCCGGGATTCGCACCTGGAACCAGCACGCCTCCCGTGTTCGTGCTCGGTACCAGTAACAAGCCTCCGTTCGGGTTCACTTATCCTGCGCTGGCAGGCTCGGCACTCTGCCCCACACTGGGCGCAAATGGCTGCCTGAATTCCCAAGGCGGCATTCCGGGCGCGAACTTCGGCATCGGCGGTATTAATCCAAACCTGGAGTCACCGCGCGCCGACATCTGGTCGTTGACGCTGGAAAGGAAGCTTACAAGCAATACTTCAGCCGCGGTCGGCTACTCAGGTTCTCACGGCTACAACATGGTTGGCGGCGGCGATCAAGCAGGTATTGTCAGCTACGGGCAGGACATCAATGCCGTTTCAGACGACCTTATTGCGAATAACATCTCCAACAACGTGCCTTTGCGGCTGAATCACAGCTTTGGAGCCATCACCTACACCACCAACGATCGGCGCAGCAATTACGAAAGCGTCTTCTTCGAGTTCAAGGGACGTTTCGCGCGTCACGGATTTATTGACGCTTCATATGCCCGTTCGAGTTCAAAGGACGACGCTTCGGCATATCCATCAGAAGCCAGTCCGAATCAGTATTACGGGCCGTCTCCCTGGGATGCGCCAAACCGCTTCTCGCTTACTTTGAATTACGAACTCGCCGGCTTGCAACACGGGTCGGGCCTGATTGGCGGACTAACTGGCGGATGGGGAATAAGCGGAACCAGCATCTTTCAGAGTGGCTATCCGGCAATGGTGTGGAATAGCAGCGGGCGCTTCATCGGCGCCTGTGCCAGCGCGACGAATTGTCCATCGGTTGGAAATCCCTACATCGGCTATGCGGCTGCGGGCGGAGGCGTTTGCGCAACAGGATCGCCGGCTACTTCATGCCTGAGCGGCGACTACAACGCGGACGGCGATACTGCCGGAGTCGGCGGCGTCGGTATTGATTTTCCCGACGTCAGTAATTATCACGAAAGCACGTCGAAGGCCGCATTCTTGACCGGCGCGTTCTCGGCGAGTCAATTTACGGTCCCCGCGTTTGGAACTGAAGGCAATGAAAAGCCGAACGCATTTTCCAGCCCAAATTTTGCCGAAACCGATCTGAACTTTTATAAGAACACCCGCATTGGTGAACGCGTGAACTTCCAATTGCGGTTCGAGTTCTTCAATATCTTCAACCGCGTGAACTTGACTGCTTTCGATACAAACCTGCCCGACGCCAGCTTCGGCGAAGCCACCCAGCAGCAATTGCCGCGAAACTGGCAGGTTGGCGCGAGGTTCACCTTTTAAGGCATTGTTCTACCTCCCACAACCCCGCCGCGAACCTGCGGCGGGGCATTTTTTTGGCAAGTCGAATCCGTCCTTTCACTTGTGAGTTGCACCCGTTTCGCCCGGCTCGTAGAGCTTGTAGCGATTCTGCGCAGCTTCTGTCTCCCGCGATTGCTGGCGAAGCACGGCCAGACGCTTCACCAACCCAGGCAGTTCGCCCTTCGGACCCTTGCTCTTCCGCAGCGCCTGAATTAAGTGATAGAGCGCCTCCTGATCAGACGGATTCTCTTCGAGCGCGCGCCGTGATTGCGCGATTGACCTTTCAATCTCTCCCGAATTCAAGTACAGGTTCCCCAACAGGTCGTGCGCTAAAACAAAATCGGGCTTGAGCTGCACGGCCCGAGATGCGGCCGCAATTGCTTCTTTGAACTGCGGCGTGCCTGGATCGGCTCCCTGCTGAAAAAGAACTTGTGCTTCAAGATAGTGTAAGAATGCGTCGCCAGGATGCGAGCGCAACTGTGCGCGAACCGTCGTCAGTGCCTGACCGAGATTAGTCTGCTGTATCTGCGCCAGACCTTCGGCGACAGCTCCCGAGCTTTGCCTGGGATCCAATTCGTTTGCCTTTGCAAAATCTGCTTCAGCTTTTTCATATTGACCCAGCTGAATGAGAAGCACTCCGCGGGCAACAAAGAGCTGCGCGGCTTGGGGATTTTCTTTTATGCCGACATCGATCATATCCACGCCTACCTGAAATGATTGATGATTGAACGAGATCGTGGCGAAATCGACGTAGTATTTGGTCTTTTTCGGATCGAGCACAATTGCCTGGCGAAGCAGGCTGACAGCTTTCGGAGTGTCGGCGGATTCTTCATATGCCAAGGAAGCCAAATCCAGCACGTCGGGATCGGGCGAGGTTACGTTCAGCAAAGGTTGCAGCGTTTCGATCGCACCTCTGGCGTTCTTGGCTGCGAGTTGAACAACAGCAAGGTTGTAGCGTGCGTGCGGATCTTCGGGTTGCAGAGCAAGAAGCTTCTCAAATACTGGAACTGCATCTTCTGCTTTGTCGAGGTCCATTAAACACGAGCCATACTGCGCAAGCGCGACCGGCTGGGAAGAAATAAGGTCGGACGCGGCGCGAAAATGCTTTACCGCCGAAGCGCAATCGTGTTCTCTGAAATTCAATACTCCGAGCATCGCGTTCGCGGTGGGATTTGCAGGTTGGAGTTGCACGATCCGCTCCAGCAGCGGTATGGCGCGCTTGCTTTGAGCCTGATACTCCTGCTGGGCCGCGGCCTCAAGCGCCGGAAGATAATCAGGAGAAATCGCGAGCGCTCGGTTGTAAGCATTCAAGGCGTCATGCTGGCGACCAAGCCCGGAAAACGCCATGCCTTCAAGGAACAATAACTTTGGGTTTTGCGGAGATTTCTGCACCGCCGATTGCGCCAGCTGCAGTGCGTCGCGGAAGTCGTGCTCGCGCAAAGCAGATTCAATTTGGCGGTCTGGCGCAGATGAAATTTGAGCGAACACAGGCATCGCGCAAATAACAAACACAAAGAGAAATTTCGGCACCAGCGAACGCGATGGGAGCATAAAAAACTTGGCGAGTTTCGAAAAAAAGCGCGACCGGCGTTTCCAAGCCTCATCTTACTCAGCTTGCGCGCGGAAACATCGGATAGAATAAATGCCCAGTAAACGTTTCCGCAAAGCCTGCGCCTTGCGCCCGTTGCAGTAGACTCATAGCCGTCGATTCATGAAGATCACCCGCCGGTTGTTTCTGACCCTCTCCACAGCTGCCAGTGCCGGACGTCTGTTTGCGCAAGGAGTGGCTACGCGTTCGGTCAAGCCGCAGGCCAAACCTGCGCCTTCAGGGCGGCCGTTCAATGCGCATTTTGTCGATGTGGCGCGGGAAGCCGGCCTGACTGCCCCGACGATTTACGGCAATACGGATTCGAGCGACTACATCGTCGAGTCTGTCGGCTGCGGCTGCGCCTTCTTCGATTACGACAATGACGGTTGGATGGACATCTTTCTGCTTTGTGGCACGCGGCTCGAAGGCGGTCCTCCTGAAGCAACCAATCGCCTGTACAAGAATAATCGCGATGGAACTTTCACCGACGTCACCGAGAAAGCCGGACTGCATTCAGTCGGCTGGGCGTCGGGTGTTTGCGTCGGGGATTACAACAACGACGGCTTCGAAGATCTATTTGTTACTTATTACGGGCAAAACAAACTGTATCGCAACAATGGCGATGGCACCTTCACCGACATGACCAAAGCAGCCGGCCTGCTCGGTGACGCCACCCGATGGGGTGCAGGTTGCACATTCGTCGATTACAACCGCGACGGCCATCTGGATTTATTCGTCTCAAATTACGTTGAGTTCGATTTCAAGCGCGTGCCGAAGCCCGGCGCAAACAGCAATTGCAACTGGAAAGGAGTGCCAGTCGAGTGCGGCCCGCGGGGACTTCCTCCCGGCCATCACTCTCTTTACCACAACAACGGCGATGGCACTTTCACCGATGTGAGCCAGCAGGCCGGTATCTCAGAGTTGCGCGAAAGCTACGGCATGACCGCCGTCACTGCCGACTTCAATGAGGACGGTTGGCCCGACATTTATGTGGCATGCGATTCCACCCCTAGTCTCATGCTGATGAACACTGGCAAAAACACCTTCAGTGAGGAAGGCGTGTTGCGCGGCGTAGCCCTCAGCGATGACGGAATGGAACAAGCGGGAATGGGCGTTGGCGTCGGCGACTACGATCTCGACGGACACCTCGACATTTTCAAAACCCACTTCGCCGAGGATACGAACGGGCTTTATCACAACGACGGCACAGGAAATTTTGAGGACGTCACGCGCAAGGCAAAGATCGGAGTAGAAACGCGCTACATCTGCTGGGGCGCGGGCATGGTGGATTTAGACAACGACGGTTTTCCGGATTTGTTCATGACCGCCGGCAACGTTTACCCGCAACTCGAGAAAACACTTCCGCAGTACCCCAAGAACAATCCGCGGGTTGTATTCCGCAATCTCGGGAACGGTACTTTTGAAGAATTGATCGCAGAAGCGGGACCGGGAGTCGCTGCCACACATTGCAGCCGCGGTTGTGCCTTCGGAGATTTCGATAATGACGGAGATCTCGATATCCTCATCATCAACCTGAACGAGCCACCGTCTCTGCTGCGGAACGACATCACCGGAAATCATCACTGGCTGAAAATCAAATTAGTCGGAACCAAATCCAATCGGAGCGCGATCGGCGCGCGCGTGATTGCGCACTACGGCGGTAAGAAGCAGGCACAAGCCGTGATGAGCCAGTCGAGTTTTTTTTCCTCAAATGATCCCAGGCTACACTTCGGCTTGGGTAAGGCGACTTCTGCCGATGTCGAGATCTTCTGGCCGAGCGGCTTGTTGGAGAAGCTTCGAAACATCTCTGCCAACCGCTTTATCGTAATAAAGGAAGGATCAGGCATCGTGTCCTCCAGCGCCGCTTCATGCTGATCCCTACATCGACTGAACCTCTCCAACCTGCCTGCAAAGTCGATTTTTCTTGACAGCTGATTGCGCGAACGCATATCGTATCGGGCGATACGGTAAACGTTTTCTCGCGGGTTAACTCGCCACTTTCTTCGTCAGGTCCGACTCCCGGTTCGTTGGTCGCGGAACTTGTCCGCTTTCAAGGAGGCGTATGAGGATGCAATGGACCAAGCTGGTTCTTCCTTCCGCAGTTTTCACCTGCATTCTGCTGGTTTCAACATTGGCGCAAGCTCAATACAGCAGCAACGTCGAGGGATTTGTTCTTGACCCGAGCGGCGCCGCCGTTCCCGATGCGCCCGTAACCCTGCGCAATCTGGATACAGGCGTCGAGAACACGACCAGGACTTCTGCCTCCGGCAATTACCGCTTCAACAGTGTGCAACCGGGCAATTACTTGGTCGCGGCGGAGGCCGGCGGATTCAAAAAGACGGAAGTCAACTTCGCCCTCAGTACTGGCCAAACGCAAGGCATCGATATTCACATGGCTGTGGCAGCCACCAGCACTCAAGTCACGGTCACCAGCGAAGCCGCAGCCCTCGACGTAGACGAAAACCGGATACAGGAAACGCTTTCCGCAACTGCCGTCAGAGACCTGCCGCAGCTCAATCGCAATCTTTGGGATGTTCTCGCCGTAACCCCGGGCGTTGTTGGCACCGGCACTCGCGGCTCGGGCGAATCCCCCGGAGGCGGAGCGGATAATTTTGGCACGCAAACGCCTCAAATCAGCGCCAATGGGCGAAGCTACACCGGCAACCTGGTGATGGTTGACGGCATGAACGTCACCAGCCCGGTACAGAATGGCAACATTATTCTGGCGCCTGTGCCGGATGCAATTCAGGAAGCGTCGCTGCAGACCAATTCGTGGAACGCCGAGAACAATCTCGGCAGCTCAGTACTGATTCAGATCACCACCAAGTCTGGCACCAATCAGTTTCACGGCAGCGGCAGCCTCTTCTTCACCAATCAAGACCTGCAGGCGAAACAGGAATTCGTTACCGGCAACTTCACTCCATTCGCCCGCAAGGATCTTGAGGGCACATTCGGCGGGCCCATCGTTAAGAACAAGACTTTTTTCTTCGCCGATTTCGAGAAACTGTGGGCAACAACACCAACCGCCGTCGGAGGGGTAGTGTCGTGGGAAGCGCCTCAGTTTGTGCAGTGGGCCAATTCGAATTTTCCTGGCACGGTAGGCACACAGGCACTAAATCTTTATCCGCCGGTGTTTGACCGCGCCAACGGAAACATAGAAACGGCCCAAACATATTTCGCGGCACAGAGCCTTGCATGTGGAACCGCCGCGACCGCCAACATCCCTTGTAGTCTCCCGGTTTTGGCATTCGGCAACTTCTCCGCCAGTCCTTATTACAACGCGCTGCAGTACAATTTCCGCCTCGATCAGTACTTCACCGAGAAGGACCGCCTCTACCTCAGCTACTACAACGATTCTTTCGATCAGCAGCAAATAGCACCGCGCAACGGGCTTCAGGCGCTCGATATCATGCGCAATCGCTACGGCCAGGCGGACTTCACCCATACCTTCGGTGCCAGCATGCTGTGGGAGTCAAGCTTCGCCTTCGCCAGCGTGGGCGGAGCGAACGGGCAGGATGCGAACTTGCAAGTGCCGGAAATCACGGTCAACGATGGAACTCAGGGATTTCACATCGGAGGCGGCTGGGGTCCAGGGGAATATCGCGGCCCGATGTATAACTGGCGATCGGTGCTGAGCAAAATTCATGGCGCGCACAGTTTAAAGTTCGGATTCGATGGCGGCCACGGTATCGAGCACGGCAACTTCACACCAGTAAACGTGCGACCCGGCTTCACGTTCAACAACTTGCTTGATCTGGTCGACAGCACTTCCTCGAACCCGACCATGGTGAATGAGACCGTGGGCGCTTACAATCCGCTCACCGGTCTGGCGGGCACGGTCATCTTCGGCGGGCAGGAAACGCCGTTCGGGTTTTTCGCTCAAGATGATTGGAAGATGAAGCCCAACCTCTCGGTCACGCTTTCTTTGCGCTGGGATGATTTCACCAACGTTACTCCGTGGGGCAACAGCGGATTCGAGTTCAGCAGCCTGCTGTTGGGATCGGGAAGCACGTTCGAACAACAGGTCGCTTCCGCAGCGGTCCATCCTGTGCCAGGAGTGTATGCGAACTCCATGAAGAACTTGTGGAGTCCGCGTATCGGTTTCGCCTGGGATCCCACCAAGACGGGTAACTGGAGCGTGCGCGGAGGTATTGGTGTATTTCACGACTGGGTTGTGCTTGGCCAGAGCGTCGATGAAATGCGCAACAACCCTCCGGGTGTGTTAAGCGAGACGTTTACACCCGGTGGCACTGGCCCGCAGCCCATTTTCGCCTTAGCGCCTTCAGGAAGTTATCCGTTCAACTATCCGCTGCCGCCGATTCCGCCTGATTCGTTAAATGCGCAGGGCGGCATCGTGGGAATTCCGACAAATGTTGATTCTCTCGCCCGCAATCTCGAAGCTCCGATGGCAGTGAATTACGTGATCGGAGTAGAGAGACAGCTCCCGTGGAAACTCGTGGCTGGCGCGAACTATTCCGGTTCGCGCAGTTACGATGGCTTGACCGGGAGCGACGTGAATCGCTGCACGGGCTGCGCCACTTTAAACGGCACTGGCGGCGAAACCCTGACTCGCCCGAACGCCAGCTTCGGCGCCATCAATTATGTGACCAACTCGAACGCGAGCACTTACAACGCCATGATTCTTTCTCTGCGTGGCCGGCCGAGTTCACGTTCGTCGTTCCAGGCGTCCTACACTCTATCGCGTGCGATGGATTACCCCGAAGCCAACACGCGTTTCGACCAGGATGGCGGAGTTCGCTACGACAATGGCACCGGCAACGATATTCCGGTCTACTCCTCGTATTTCAATTATTGGGCTGATTCAGACTGGGATGTGCGCAATCGATTCTCATTCTCCGGCAGTTACACATTGCCTGGGCTCGCTAATGGTGCAGGACGCGTTCTCACCTCGGGATGGGAGGTGAGCAGCATTGCGGTTGCGCAAAGTGGTACGCCATTCTGGGTCGTCAACAACCTTCCACTCACCGCGGGCGGCGACTACAACGCCGACGGCAATAACTGGGACATCCCCGATATGCCGAGCGCCAATTTCACTGGCTCGCACAGCCGCCAACAATATATCAACGGGTTATTTACAACTGCCGATTTTGCGGCGCCAACTGCAGGTAGCGAAGGTAATCTGCCTCGGAACATTTATCGCAATCCAGGTTACTTCCAGGTCGACGCAAGTCTGCTGAAGAACAATAGCCTCCCCTTCCTTGGCGAGCAGGGTAATCTCCAGCTGCGAATAGATTTTCTCAACCTCTTCAACCACGTGAACTTGGGAAATGTGAATAACTTCTTTTCTGAAGGCGCCAACTTCGGCAGAGTGACTACCGCCCTGCCGGCACGACAACTACAATTGCAAGCGAAATTTATTTTCTAATAGCACGCGGGCTGGATCACCTCCGGCCCGCGGGTTAACTCCAAGCAGGTGGTTTATGAATCCTTCCCGGCGAGTCTCGCGTCGTCAGTTTCTCTCAACTGCAGCAGGTTCTACCGCGGCCGCAGTTGTAGCCCGTCCGGTAATTTCTGCCGCGCTTGTTTCCCCGGCAAATTACGTCCAGGCTTTCGACGTGAGCGCCGCCGGACTCCTCGCCTGGCAAGATCAAGGCGTGATCAATGACGTGAATTCGCCCTATGCTAAGTTGCACAGCGTACCCGTGCGTGCGGTCACCCTAGAAGAAGGATTCTGGTCGAAGCGCCGCGAAACCAATATTGAGCGCAGCATTCCCACCATGCACGATGAGCTCGAAGCTCACGGTCGCATGGACAATTTTCGCCGGCTGGTCGGAAAGAGTTCCGCCTCGCAGAAAGGGCCATATTTTTCCGATTCCGATATTTACAAGTGGGTCGACGCTGTTGGTTGGGCGCTCCAATCCGACCAACTGCCCAGCCTGCGCCGCACTACAGATTCAATGATCAGCGAAGTCGTCGCCGTGCAGGAGCCAAACGGATACCTGAACACGTATTACCAGAACGACCGGGTTTCGCTGCGCATGAGCCAGCATGATCAGGAAGTTGGGCACGAGATGTATTGTCTCGGCCACATGATTCAGGGTGCGATCGCTTTCTATCGCGCAACCGGTGACACCAGGCTGCTCGATGCCGGCATGCGCATGGTCGACAACTTCGTTCTGCCGAACTACGGCCCCGGACCGAACCAGAAGCCCATAATCTCCGGCCATCCTGAAATCGAAATGGCGTTGATCGAACTTTATCGCACGACTGGTAAGCGCCAGTACGTCGAGCTCGCCGGATACATTTTGCACGGCGACAATCGCTGGACCATCGAGCCCGAGCGCATCGTTTACATGTTCTGCGGCATTCCTTTCACCTCGCGCACCAAGCTCGAAGGCCATGCCGTGCGCGCCATGTACGCCTGCTGCGGAGCAACGGACTATTACATGGAAACCGGCGATCCAGCTTACTTGGCGACCCTACATACGTTGTGGGAGGACCTGACTCGGCGCCAGATGTACGTTACCGGCGGAGTAGGTGCACGCGCGCAATGGGAGGCATTCGGCGCCGCTTACGAATTGCCCAATGCTCAAGCCTATGGCGAAAGCTGTGCTGCGATCGGGAACATGATGTGGAACTGGCGCATGTTGAACGCCAGCGGTGAAGCAAAGTTTACTGATGTTGTCGAGCGCGCTCTTTACAACGGAATCAACTCCGGGATGTCGCTCGACGGAACCACGTATTGTTATCGCAATCCGCTGGCGTTCGATCCGGCATCATTTGATGGCTTCCGTGGCAGCCCAAACATTCGCAATCCCTGGTATGACGTGACCTGCTGCCCACCGAATCTCGAGCGAACTTTTTCTTCCTTGCCAGGTTATTTCTACAGCACCAGCAAAGACGGAGTCTACGTTCACCTCTACGACAATTCGCTTCTCGACTGGCATTTGGAAGACGGCACGCCAATCAAGGTCCAGCAGAAGACGAACTATCCGTGGGAAGGAACGGTCAAGCTGACCGTGAATCCTTCGGCGCCGAAAGAATTCACGCTTTACACGCGAATTCCTGGCTGGTCAAACGGCGCCACCGTGGCGGTGAACGGAAAGCCTGAATCCGGAGTCAGTGCCGGAGAATATCTCCCGATCAAGCGTACGTGGAAACCTGGCGATGTGGTCACGCTCGAGTTTCCGATGCACACAGAAGTTATCGCTTCAAATCCGAGAGTGGCCGAAGACCGAAACAAAGTCGCGGTAAGGCGCGGGCCGGTGATCTTCTGCATGGAGGAACTCGATCAAACAAGTGGCGCAGCCTTACCCGATCTTGCAATCAGCGTCACCGAGAACATGAGCAAAGAATTTCAGAGCGAGTACAAAGGCGATATGCTCGGCGGCATAGAAATGCTCCAGCACGAAGGCAGGATTTACGATAGGGTTTCGGCCGAGCAGCCTCTCTATGCGCAGGTCAGCCCGGAGCCCCCGAAGACGCGTCCCGGCAACCTGACCTTTATTCCTTACTATGCCTGGGCCAATCGGAAGCCCAGCGCCATGCAGGTCTGGACACCATTTGTGCGTAGTTGAGATGTTCAGAACGCACAGCTCACAAGACCTCGGGCCCACGATTGCGACAATGGGCAGTGAACCTGTTTCCCTCGCAAGAGTGCGCGACCTCGATGGTATTCCCGACATTGATATGCGTTTATCCGGTCGGTTGACCAACTCCCATGGGCAATGTGATGCTAACCAGAATCAATGCGCGCCCATCCGCATAGAAACGCGCAGTAGTAGTGCGAGGATTTTTTAAAAAACGGCTGGCTGAGATTCCGAAAGACCGAGATTCAAAATAGAGGGAGCAAAACGATGAGCGATCAGTCCGACAAAGCATTCGGCAAGGAATTTACCCGCCGTGGATTCATTTCAAAAGTTGGTCAGGGATTTTTGGCTGCCAATCTCGCCGGCGCGCTCACCAAAGGAGCGGAAGCCGAACTGGTGGTGCCGGATCCTCCCGGCAAGAAGCTTGGCTGGGCAATCGTTGGGCTGGGCAGCCTGGCGATCAACCAGATTTTGCCCGCGTTTGCCAAATGTGAAAAGTCCAAGGTTGTGGCGTTCGTGAGTGGCCATCCCGATAAAGCGCACAAACTCGCGCTGCGTTACGGCGTCAGCGCAAAAAATATCTACAACTACGAAAATTACGACTCCATTACAAACAATCCGGAGGTCGACGTCATTTACATCGTCCTGCCGAATGGAATGCACGCCGAGTACACGATCCGGGGATTCGAGGCGGGCAAACACGTGCTCAGCGAGAAGCCGATGGCCAACACTCCGGCTGAATGTCAGCAGATGATCGATGCGGCGAAGAAAGCGGACCGGAAACTGATGGTCGCCTATCGCTGTCGCTACGAACCCTACAATCAGACGGCCATTCGTATTGCGCGATCGAGCGAGCTCGGACCAACGCAGATGATTCTCGCCGACATGGGATTCAACATCGGCGATCCGACTCAGTGGCGCTTGACCAAAAAATTGGGAGGCGGCGGCTCTCTCATGGACATCGGCATCTACGCGCTGAATGCGTCACGTTACCTCACCGGTGAAGAACCAACCGAAGTGAATGCCATGATTTACAGCGCTCCCGGCGATCCACGCTTCAAGGAGGTGGAAGAGCACGTCACTTTTCAGCTCCGGTTTCCCAGTGGAATTCTGGCAAATTGCAGCTCAAGTTACGGTTACTTTCAGGAGAACCGATATACCGTAGTCGGGACAGAAGGCCGGTTAATGATGGACCCGGCCACCATATACAGCGGTCTGCGAATGTTCATTGACCGTGATAATTCGCTCGAGGAACGCGTGTTGCCGGTAGTAGACCACTTTGCCGCAGAGATGGACCACATGTCCGACTGCGTTATGCAGAACAAACAGCCTTTAACTCCGGGCGAAGAAGGGCTGCGCGACCTGACGATCATTCAAGCAATTTATGCGTCCGCGCACAGCCGAAGCACCGTTCAATTGTGAATCCTCATTACGGCCTTCATCGTGCACTTGAAAGTCCCAATGATTTATCTAGCGAAGTTCGCGATCACCAGTCGTGGAGCGGCAAGCAATCCGGATGGCGCGGGTTTCATATCCTGAATATCTTCGGGCGTGAAGCGCTGGCCGTAGCGGCTATCCAGGAGGCGGTAGTCAGGCGCTGCCCGTCCCGCGATTTCGTTTATTGCCGAGTTGTAAACCACGATGCGCAGTTGATTTTCGCCGGGATGCACGAACTTAGTTATGTCGACTTGATAAGGCGGCCGCCAAAGCGACCCGTCTGACTGCTGGTTTATAAATATCTGCGCAGCTTCGCGGATCGGAGCATTGAATCCTGCAAAGAAACGCTCATGTTTGTCGAACGAATCTGTCGGGGTGCCATTGCCGAAGTCGAGATAAACTTGTTTGCCTGCTGAATTCGCAAGCGTGAACTCTTTCTCATAAACAGCCTCGCCTGAATAAAAACGCGTCTCCTCATCATCCGTCCACGAGTGCAGCTTCTCGATGTGAACGGAGCGGTGAAGTTGCGGAAAACTTACGGTCCAATTCCTGTCGAGGTTCAGCTCCGTTTTCGTAGACTTCGCGGTTGAAGAGACTCCTGATTTCGGAAGAGCAGGTACACCGTCGTCGCTGAAAACCAAAACACGGGATTCGTACGGCGCGAAATCGAGCGTAATAACATTGCTGTCTGCTGCCGAGAAGACTTCACTGGAAAACGGGTCCCACCATTCTGCGCTTCGCTTGTGTATTCGGAAACTGGCGGTCGTTGAAAGCCTCTGATTGCTGCCGTTCGCCAGGAAATAAATATCCGCAAAGGGCAAGGTGCGATGAACGAAGCCCAAGTTGTTCGATTCCGGGCTCAAAGTCAGATCCGGTTTGAAATGCCTTACCAACAGTGCTCCGAGTTGCCGCTCATCCGCGACAAAAAAACCTTTTGCGCTCGCGCCCTGGAAAAGATGATGGGAAATATCTTTTATTTGAGGAGCGTCTTTTCCTGACTCGACCAATCCGGGCGCTTGCGAAGGCAGAGTTTTGGTCGCAATTACGATTCCGCCATTCTGTGCGTAAGTTTCGATCTCTTCATAGGTCTTGACCGGCAGTTGTTCGATGCCCGGCAGAATCAGTACTGGATAGTGGATCCCAACTTTGTTGATGGCCTCGGCATCGATGAAATCAAAGTTGAGCCCGGCATTAAGAATTTGCGGAATGACATTGCGTCCAAGAAGTCGCTCGATGGTCTCGCTTAATGAATCGTGGCCGGCGGTGAATTGTGACCAGGCGTCATCGGTGGGAACTAGCAGCCCCACATCGTTTACCGGTTTGCCCTGCCGTAGCAAGAAACTGACGCGCTGCAGATATCGGGTGAGTTCCGGCATCACCGGCCACCACGGATTGTGATCGTCGAAGGCTCCGGCTGCGTAAAAGCTCCAACCCGGTTCAGGAATTCCGGGCGATGAATAAGGCCAGCCGTGCCCAACAATCTGATTGCTGCCTTCGAGAAAAAATCGATCGGCATCCGCTTTCATATCGAGCGGTGTTGCACGGAAGGCAGGCGAATGCAACCACGTCCAGGTTTCCGAGGAGCTTACGTTTCTGTGATAGAGGTGACTCGCGGAAGAGGCCCATCGCGTAGGCGAGAAATCGCGCCATTGATCACCTTCGCCTTCGATCAGGTCGACAAGATTATTACTCGAAAGCGATACTGCCGGAATGCCGTAGGTTTGCGAGCGGAAGCGCGTGCCGTTCTTCTCCGCCCACTCGCGAATAGGAGTGAGATAACGATCATTGATCAGGTCAGTGAGTGTCTCGCCCCAATCGTGGCGGATGTCTGCGGTCCGCGGACCGATGTCCTGGACGAGTGCGGGTAGATAGGGAGTCAGATCGTATCCGCGCCGCTTTTGAAATTCCTGAAGCAAATCGCCGGTCCAGTCGGAACCGTAGACTTCAAGGCTGTCGCTGAAAACGGCGTATGGCGGAGCATTTCCGAAAGCAGAGAGCAAACGGTCACCGACGCTGTGTAAATGATTTTCTGTCGCGGACTGATCGAAATGATCGAGAACGAAGCCTTCTGCTCCGACAGCCGCGCGCTTGACCATCATGCCCGTGCGACTGGCAATGAACCAGGTGAGAGTGCGCGAGCTCGAGGACGACGGCAAGTGGAGTCGGCCGTTTTGAATGTCTGCTGCCTTCAGCAATTGCGGCGCCCCTCGGTTCTCTTGCAGAAAAATCGCCAGTAGTTCTTGGCCCGCGCTGACGTCGGGAACGGCGACGCTACTCTCGCCGGCGGCGAGTGTCGCTGAAACGACTCGTAATTTCCCGGCAGCTTGGGTCACCGGAATGTGCGGTCCACCAAACGGCCAGCCGCTCCCGAGCGTGACATCGAAACGCAAGCCGAGTTCGTGTGCTTTCTGCGCGGCAAAATGCAGATCGCCGATGAACTCATCCGATAAATAAGGAAAATTGTGAAAGTCATTTTTCGGATCATCCAAAGCCAAGGGGTAAACCGGCTGGACCTCGACGCCGCCGATGCCGGCATCCTTCATCGCGCGAAGTTCTCGTTCGAGTTCCGGCTTGGTAACCGAAGGGCCGAACCACCACCAGCGCATCATGATCCGGCAATCGGGAGGCGGCGATTGAAACGTGGAATATAGTTCTGGCAGGCTGGTGGCTTGCGCCATTGCCATTCCCGAGCCGATGAAGAAAATCGAAATCAGAAGAGTGAGCTGTCGGGCCATAGTTATGGTTTGAAAGCCGTCAAAAACTGGAGCGAGGATGATAACTTAATTTCGACGACAAATTTGTGACGCATTTTCATACAAATCGTGATAATTTACAACGGACGAGGGTTGGGGCGTTCTGCTTAAGCTTTAGGTCGTCATGAAAAAACGATCAAAAAAGGTAAAGCTGAGTGATGTTGCGCGTGCGGCGCAAGTGAGCACGGCTACGGTTTCGCGCTTTGTAGGCGCCAGGGGCGGAATCAATCCTGAAACCCGCGACCGAATTATTCAAGCGGCAATTCGTCTCGGCTTCGACCTGGAGCGGGGCAGGAAATCGCGAATCATTGTCTTTCTGCTGAGCAATCGAAGCGTTCTACATCCGTTTCACTCGGCGGTCTTAATGGGAGCCCAGGCCTATTGCGCCGAGCACGACTACGCCATGCTTTTTCTCCCGTTCCACTATTCAACCAGCGCCAGCGTCGGCGAGGTGAGCCTTCCAGAAATTTTGTATCGGCCGAAGATCGTTTCCGGCGTGATCGTGGCCGGAGCCAATTCGCAAAACCTGCTGCAGCTCCTGACCGAAAAGGCGATCCCATGGGTGGCCCTGGGAAACAATGTCATTGCCCACGGCGATGAAGAGCTGGCGGGTGGCAGGGGGGTCTATTTCGATGACATTTCAGGCGCTTATGAGCTGACCCAATATTTGCAATCCCTCGGGCATCGGCAAATTGCATTCATCGGCAATCTGAATCTTCCCTGGTACGCCCGGCGATATCGGGGATACGAAAAAGCCATGTCTGAGGCGGGTCTGAAGGCCATAGTCAACGAACGCAACTACCGCGAGGGCGAAGAAATGGGCTATATCGCGGGCAAGGCGTTACTGCAGCAAACCCGGGTGCCCACGGCCATTTTCGCCGGCGACGACACTGCCGCCCGCGGAGTTTACAAGGCGGCCCGCGACCGCGGCTTGCACATCCCGGAAGATCTCAGCGTAGCTGGATTTAACGATACTCCCGAAGCTTCCG
Source organism: Terriglobales bacterium (assembly GCA_035517535.1). Lineage (GTDB taxonomy): Bacteria > Acidobacteriota > Terriglobia > Terriglobales > Acidobacteriaceae > Gp1-AA145. The sequence continues at coordinate 6,316 of DATIYR010000179.1, read as the reverse complement.
CGCTACACCCCCCCCTGACCTCGGTGCACGTGTTCACAGACGATCTGGGTAAGCAGCTGGCGGAGGCCCTCCTCGACCAGATTGCAAGGCCAGACCTGCAGGTAAAACATATGCGGCTTCCCACCCAACTGATCCGGCGCGAATCGTGCGCCGCACTCCCAGTACGAGAAATCTCTCTCAGTCACGCGACCCAAAGCATGGCGGGCGAGCACGACTGAGCACGTCATTGGTGTAAAATTTCTCGTTTTTCGTGAAATTTTTCTTGACATCATGCATGGACCCGTGATGAAGTATGCGACTGCTGGGCGTTAGTGTTTGTTCTCGGATATCAAAAAGCGCGAAGGACTTTGCCTTGCGCAAAGTCAGCCGGAAAGAATCCTTTGAAACGCTGCCGGACAATGCGATTTCGACTGAGCAGCTTTGAATTTCTAAAACGCTTCAGGCGGTTCATATCCCTTTTTTATTCGGGTTCAACGCGCTACAAAGAAAGCGCAACCGGGTGGTGTGCGGAACTCTAAAAGTGAAATTAGCTGCCGCAAAAGGCAGCGCGCTGTGAAACAGCGATGGCCCAAGGTTGACTGAAGAAGAATTGGATTTCGAGGAGAAGCCAAGATGCTTCGAAAACAACTCTGCGCGGCAGTATTCTTCTTTTCTTTTGCTTTGCTATCTCCGTTGTCGCTTACAGCCCAACAGGTCGCTGTGGCACAAGTCGCCGGCCAAGTCGCCGACCCGAACGGCGCGGCGCTTCCTGGCGCCAAGGTGCAAATGACCGAGGTTGACCGGTCCGTGGTTCACACGACCACCACTGATGGGAACGGAAATTATTTGTTCCCGGGGCTTCCTGTGGGCCGTTACCGCATGGAAGTTTCAAAGACAGGATTCAAAACTTACGTATTGAATAACATCGTGCTCCAGGTTAATGATCACGTTTCTTTCAATCCTTCACTGCAAATCGGGCAAGTGACAGAGACGGTCGAAGTCTCCACAGAAGCGCCGCTGGTTCAGACCGAGAACGCGGCAATCTCGAACGTGATCGATTCCCGACAAATGGTCGATCTGCCGTTGAACGGACGCTATGCATCGCAGCTCGTATTAATGTCGGGAGCATCGCTTTTGGCGCCGGCGGGGGATGAAAGAGGCAGCAAAAATTTTTACAGCTCGACTACAATCTCAGTCGCAGGTGGACAAGCGAACGGCACGAATTACCTGCTCGATGGCGGCGATAACAACGATACCTTCGCCAATGTAAACCTGCCATTTCCATTCCCCGATGCGCTTGAAGAATTCAGTGTGGAGACCAGCGCGCTACCGGCCAGAAATGGGTTGCACCCGGGCGGCGTGGTAAACATCGTCACAAAATCTGGAACAAATCAGATTCACGGCGATGTGTTTGATTTCTACCGTGACGGTGCTTTTAACGCGCTGGCAAAACAGATGACGCCTGCCGCACCCAAACCGGACACGCTTGTGCGCAATCAATTCGGCGGCGTGATCGGCGGGCCCATCATCAAGGACAAGCTCTTCTGGTTCGCGGGATACCAGGGCACGCGGGCGCAGTCCAGCGCAAGCGCGCAGACGTTCACGGTAACACAGGCCGCGTTGAACGGAGATTTCACGCAGCTCGATGGCGCCGGCTGCCAATCATCAGGGAAAACCAAAACACTCAAAGGGCCGTTCACGGGAAACATGCTGAATCCTGGAACTACCTACGATCCGGCTGCGGTTAAGCTGTTTACGTCCGGATACGTTCCCATTTCAACCGATCCGTGTGGTCTTTACAATTACGCGCTGCCTTCCATCGACAACGAAGACGACGTGATCGGGAAGGTCGACTTCAACATTAGTCAAAGACAATCAATCTTTGGACGCTACTTTTACGATAACTTCAGTTCGCCCGCACCATTTGACGCTCACGATCTGATCCTGACCGGAACTCCCGGCAACCTGGAGCGCGCTCAAAGTTTCACCGTCGGCGACACTTACACGTTTACCCCGACTTTTATTAACTCTGTCCACGCCACAATTACGCGGAGACGTGACGACCGATCGGTCGATCCTCGTGACATTAATCCCGGTACTCTGGGCGTAAACATGTACTCGACGGTTCCCGATTTTCTGCTGTTGAGCATCAGCAGCTACTTCAGCGTGGGTTGCGGAACGTGCGCTCCAGGATATTTCAACGTAAACACCGGGCAAGTGGCTGACGACATCGATTGGATCCGCGGCAAGCACCACTTCGCGTTCGGAGTTGATTACATTCACACACAGAACAACACGTTAAGCGGGTACGACGAGAACGGCACCTATTCATTTACAGGCAACGTGACCGGAGACGGCTTGGCCGACTTTTTGCTCGGAGATTATGCCGGATTCAACCAGAGCCGTCCGCAGGAGGTTGCGTATCGGGAAAACATCCCGAGCCTCTATGCGCAGGACACCTATAAAGTGACGCGAAACATAACCATTACTGCCGGCTTGCGCTGGGAACCCACGCTGTACCCGTCAGACTTCTTCCACCGCGGCAGCATCTTCAATATGGCTGATTTCCTGGCTAACGTTCACACCTCTGTATACAGCTCAGCCCTGGTGGGCGAGCCACCGGCAGGCATGTTCTATTACCGTGATCGCGGTGTGCCGGCGGCATTCACGAATAATCATTGGCTGAATTTTGCACCGCGGTTCGGAATTGCCTGGGACCCGACCGGCTCGGGCAAGCAGAGTATTCGCGCTGGTTATGGACTCTTTTACGACTCGTCGATGGCGTGGTTCACGCAGCGGCTAACCTCCAACCCGCCGTTTGTGGATGAAATCGACAACACCGCAGGCTGCGGTACGTTTTCGCAGCCATGGCTCAACTATGGACAGGGTACCGGCTGCGGCGCCACAGGTGCGGCATTCAATCCGTTCCCCATTACTTCGAACGTCTTCCCGGCGAACTCACTCTGGGCCAATCTGCCGCCGAACATGCGTCCGATGTACATGCAGCAATACAACCTGAGTTATGAACGCCAGTTCCTGAATGAGTGGTCGTTCTCGCTGGCGTATATCGGCAGCCGCAGCCTGCACGTGCCGCTTTCCTATGACGGCAACTACATTGAAACCAGCACCGCCGCTTGTGCGGAATTCAGCGCCGGTTGCAGTACCTCGAACGAACCTCAGCGCAGACTGCTGTACCAGATCGCCACAGCGGCAGGAACCAATGTTCCTACGGCGCCAGCCTTTACGCCCCAATATGCCGAGGGCATTGGCTCATTGTTCACCGCGGATGATAGCGGGTACTCCAATTACAACGGCCTGCTGGCCTCACTCGAACACCGCTTCCGGCACGGTTTCAGCATGCAGGCGAACTACACTTTTTCCCATTGCCTGAGTGTTGGCGATTTCAGCGGCGACCTGCGCCAGACGGCTTTCTCTATTCAGACCGACCCGCAACTGGATTATGGCAGCTGTGACTTCGATACCCGCCACATCTTCAACGCGACGCTGGTTGCTACCAGTCCGCTTCATGGATCGGGCCTAATGCGATGGCTGCTAGGTGGCTGGCAACTTGCGCCATCGATTCGTGCGTATAGCGGTTATCCCGTGAACGTTGTCAACGGCAAAGATTCGTTATTTGACGGCAACGAAGCGAATGCGCAAGGCGTTGGTGATAGACCAGAACTGGTTCCGGGTCAGCCAGTGTATGAAGATAAATGGGAGCGTTGCGGAAAAGGCGACTCAAACTTTTGCTACGAAGTGTTCAACCCGGCTGCATTCGCTGACCCGACCAGCAGCTCGGCTCCGGTTGTGATCAACCCGAAAGTTGGAAATGTGTATGCCTACACGCCCATTCGCCGCGATGCTTATTACGGACCGGGAGTCCTTCGGATCGATTCGTCACTGAGCCGAATTTTTCCGCTTTACGAGAGAACGCAACTCGAATTGCGGTTCGAGGCTTTCAACGTTCTGAACAAAGTGAATCCGTTGCTAGGGTCTGTCAGTGGCACCTCGGCTGGAGGCACGTCAATCGGTGGCGCAGCAGGAATCAACAGTTCGACTTTCGGACTCGTGACCAGCATGTCCGGTGCTGGCTTCTTGCCAGCCGATACCGACCCGCGCATCTTACAATTTGCGGTGAAAATTCACTGGTAGGATGAAACGTTCTGCTCTCCGTTGCTTTGCGCTGCTTGTATGTGTCCCTGCCGTAGTCGGAAGGGCCGGTGCTCGGCAGTTAATCGTTACCGTGAAGAACCCCACGAATATTGCCCGCCAGAGTGAGACCGTTTCGCTGAAAGCCTCGACTTTAGAGCAGACGCTTTCAGTCAGCGATATCCGCCGCGTGCACGTGCGCGACTTAGGTTCTGGTCAGGATTTGCTAACGCAGGCGGTGGACAATGACGGCGACGGCGCTTACGACGAATTGATCTTCCAAACTGATCTTGGGCCAGGCGAAATCCGCAAATTCGAATTGAGTGCAGGCGAACGACGGATCCCTACCGTTCAGGACTTTAAGGCTTACGGACGCTTCGTTCGCGAACGCGAGGATGACTTTGCCTGGGAGAACGATCGCATCGCCGATCGAACTTACGGCAAGGCCCTCGAGACCTGGCCGCAGGAGCCGCTCACCAGTAGCGCGATTGACGTGTGGGTAAAACGCGTGCCACGTCTGGTCATTAATGATTGGTATATGGTCGATGATTATCATCGCGAGCACGGAGAGGGCGGCGATTTCTACTCAGCAGGAGATTCACGCGGCTGCGGAGGGAATGGCATCTGGGCGAATAATCGTCTCTATCCCTCTGCCAATTTTGTGAATTCACGAGTGCTCGCTAATGGTCCCATCCGGCTTATTTTCGAATTGACCTATCCTGCATGGGATGTGGCGGACGCGCGGGTCAGCGAAACTAAGCACATAACACTCGATGCGGGCCAGAACTTTAATCATTTTGAGAGCCGCTACACAATGGACGGTAGTTCCGGTGCACTCCAGGACGCAGTCGGAATCAGAAAAGGGACCGATGCTCAAGTCTCCAACTCACGCGGGAAGGGAATTCTGCGTACCTGGGAGAGGTTGCCCGACGATCACGGCGAACTCGGCTGCGCGTTAATCGTTGATCCCGCGACTATCGCCGGCTTCACGGAGGATCAGAAAAACTTTCTTATCACCGCGAAGATTCCGAGCGATCGCTTAATCAGCTACTACGCAGGATTCGGCTGGAGCAATGCGGGGTTTGACAAGCCCGAGGACTGGGATCGCTACGTTTCTGATTATGCCGAGCGCGTGCACACGCCAGTCGAGGTTAGCGTGCAATAAAAAACTATGAGCCGCCAAGCACATGCGAACCGCCAATCGGGCCAAAGCCGGCGGGAATTTCTAAAAGCATTGTCGCTGAGCGCCAGCGCCACTCTCGCCGCGAGGGCCGCTGGAGTGCCGAGTCTCCTGTTTGCCGCCGATGTGTCCAGTTCCTCGGATCCATGGGCCAGGCTCCCTCGAATCCTCGATCGCATTAAGCCGCCGAGTTTCGCGTACCGTGAGTTCGATGTAAGCAAATTTAGAGCAGTCGGGGACAATCACTTCGATTGCACAGCAGCTTTTGCAAAAGCTATCTCTGCTTGCAATCAGGCGGGCGGTGGAACGGTTCTAGTTCCCAAAGGTGAATTTCTAACCGGCGCCATTCGCCTGAAGAGCAATGTGAACCTGCACATTGCCGATGGCGGAACAATTCGCTTCCTGCGCGATCCCGCCAAATATCCAATTGTGTTCACGCGTTGGGAAGGGGTTGAGCTTATGAACTTTTCCCCCTTCATCTATGCATTCGGAGAGGAGAACATCGCGATCACCGGCAAAGGCACAATCGATGGCAATGCCGACTGCGAACATTGGTGGCCGTGGAAGGGCCGCACGGACTGCGGATGGACTCCGGGTCAACCGAACCAGGAAAACGATCGCAATCGCTTGTTCGAAATGGGTGAAAAACGGGTCCCGGTAAACGACCGCGTGTTTGGGCTTGGCCATTATTTGCGGCCGAATTTCATTGAGCCCTACCGCTGCAAAAACATATTAATCGAAGGCGTAACGCTGCTCAACTCGCCAATGTGGCAGGTGCATCCGGTGCTGTGCTCGAATGTTACGGTGCGGGGGCTCACGATCAACAGCTCCGGCCCAAACACCGACGGATGTGATCCGGAGTCGTGTGCGGATGTCCTGATTGAAAATGTCTTCTTCAATACTGGCGACGACTGCATCGCGATCAAGTCCGGCAGGAACGAAGATGGGCGGCGCGTAAATGTGCCATCGCAGAACATTGTCATTCGCAATTGTCACATGAAGAACGGC
>DATIYR010000178.1:0-31815 GCA_035517535.1 Terriglobales bacterium | reverse complement strand
GTGCCGCTCATGAGGAACACCAGCACAACCAGCACGATAGCGGCAACTACGACGGTAACCCCAACCTTCAGCTGAGACCACTTCAACTGCTTCTGGCTCGGCAACTCTCCTCCCAAGCAGCCTGCGGCGACGCAGTTCGGGACGCCGCTTAGATCCGGCTTTCAACCGGATTTTTTTGATGATAGCAGAAGGATCTGTGCTTTTAGAGTGCAGATGGAGCGCTGAGAAGCTTTCCACGCAACAAGAGGGCCGCCAAATACGCGGCCGCCCCGCACAGGAGCGTCACATTCAAACCAAATTGAATCGCAATCACGATCGCAAGCACTGACCCGAGGACGCTTGCGGCTGCGTTCATAGCCCAGGCCCACTCAATGCAATTCTTCTTGTCCTGGTGGCCCGAAATTGCCTTAAGTCCGACCGGGAAAGGTGTCCCCATTATGAAAGCCAAAGGAGCAAGCACCACGGCGCTGACCAGAAGTTTGAGTGTGAACGGCGCGCCGATCAAGTGATCAAGAAGAACAGGCAGTGCAGCCACATAGGCAAGAATTGCGGAAGTAATGATCGTCAGAGGCAACCACAATTGGCCTGGCCGGGCGAGCCAGCTTTTTGAGATCACGCTGCCGGCGCCGCTTGACAGAAGCATGAGGAAAACCACGACTGTAAGTGCATACGTCGGGTGACCTAAGAACAGAACGAAACGCTGAATGAAAGTGATTTCGACCAGAATGTAACCGATGCCAATCGCGACGAAATACAGGAGCGCCATCGTAGGTTTACCTGCTCCCGGCTGCAGGAGCAAGGGTGCAATCAGGAATGCGAGCACGGCAGCAATGGAAATCACAAGCAACATCGCAAGTACGGCAACACCTAAGTTGACTTTCCAGTCCATCGAGTGCTGGGAGTGAAAATGGAACAGCTGCTCCGGCTTTATTGTGAAGAAGAAGAATGGGGCATTGTCCGTGACCGGCGCAACGTTGTAGGCGTAGTTTCTGCTGAATGCGTAAGGATCATTGCTCTGAATCAGGCTGGAAAAGGCGTTTTCGCGTCGCTGTGAGGGCGAATACAAAATTTCCATGGGATGATTCGCCGCTACCTGCTGCTGCACAGTTTCTTCTTCCTGCATGGTGAAAGGCGATTTCTTGGCCAGCACTGCGACGTTAACGCCGTCTTTATCGAGCTTATGCTGTGAGACCACGATGAAGTGATTTGTGACATCGCTGATCCCGAGCTCGCGCAATGCCTCCATTGCCACAGAAGCGACGCGCAAAGCTTCGCGCGGCTGCTGGAATTCCCATCGCGTGATCGCCAGCATCCCATCCGGTTTCAAGTGCTCGAAGTACTCGCGAAAGGCTTCGGTGGTGTAGAGATTGTTCTCGCTGAGCGCGAAGGCGCCAGCCGCGGTCGATGCCCACGTATCGACCAGTGTCATTTCCACGACATCGAATTGCTGCCGTGCGTTGCGAATGAAGGAGCGGCCATCACTTACATGAATGTGAACATCCGGACGGTCGTACAAGTGATATGCGAAATCGGCGTAGCGGCCGCGCATGATTGTGTTCGCAATGAGGGGATTGATTTCGATACCCGTAACGCTGTGACTTCCACTTCCAACGGCGCGGAGGACATCAACCCCGCCGCCCGGGCCGATGATGGCGTAATCTCCGTGGGGTCGAAGAACGTTGACCACGGCCGGCGGAGAAGCCATGAGCCTGCGTTGCCATTCGGAACCGGTCCATCCGCGCGGGTCGGCGTTCATGATGTAGGTATTGGCATCGGCGTCGATGACGATCACGCGCGCACCGTCATCCTGGCGGTCCACTTCAACGCGAGAGATTGCATTCCAGCGCGCGAACTCAACATTCTTGCGGCGAACGCCTTTGGCCCAGACGATATCGGCAATGCGGCCAGAATGATTTACAACCATCGCAAGCAGGACCAGGGAACTGAGGGCCGCCGTCGATCTGCGTGCCGCGATGCCAGGGCTCCAAACAACAGCGGCAACGCCGGCAATCAGCGAGGAGAATAGAACTGCGTTTGGCCCGCCAACGCCGTTGAGTAACGGCACCACTGCGAGACATGCGAGCGCTCCCCCGGTCAGATCCGCGCCATACAGACGCGAGATGCGGTCGGGCATGCGGGCAAAGATCACTGCGAATTGCACCCCGGTGAGAAAGAACGGAACCGCAGAGCACGTGTACAATTCCGTCAAACGAAGAAAATTCCCGCCCGTGAGTTCGAGCGAGACGGGAGTATGCAACACCACCTCAAGTGCTAATGGGATGACTATTGCGGCCAGGGCTGCACAGGTGGTTGCGATCCCGCGAAGGTCGATTGCGTCTAAGCGTTTCTTTTGCAGGTGCGCAAATACGCCGCCGGCACCGAGGCCGAGCAGCGCGATTGAAATCGCAAGAAACGCGAAGTGATAGAAGAGGACTACCGAAAACAGCCGAGTGAGAGAGAGTTCAAGCAGCAGCGCAGCAAAACTGCTCAGCGCGACGCCGACAACGAGGGTCAAACCTGAGATTGGCGGTGAAGATGACGGCGCTGCCCGAGGCAAGGTCTGTGCAGTGGTCATGAAAGAGGGCAGTGTACCAAAAGGGGCGGGCTAGTTCTCGAGAATCACGCTGGCGATGGCCTGCTCGGTCGTGTGAGAGAGAGAAAGCGAAATGTTTTTTGCCTGCATTCGGGCCGCAAACTCCGCTGCTTTGCCGTGAAATTTGATAGTCGGCCGGCGGCCCGGTTCGCGGAAAACTTCGACATCGCGCCAGCGCACGCCGTGGTTCCATCCGGTGCCGAGCGCCTTCATGGCAGCTTCTTTCGCGGCGAAACGCGCGGCATATCGTTCGGCGCGGTTCGCCTTGGAGTCACAGTAGCGAATTTCAGCCTCGGTAAAAACGCGGTGAAGGAACCGTTCGCCGAAGCGCTGAATAGAATCAGCAATTCGCGGGACTTCGGCGATATCGATGCCGGTGCCGACGATCATGTGCTTACGTTAGCATACGAATCCGACGGAGCTCCGGGCTAACGATTTTGTCCTCACAGTAGCCGATCTCCGCGGTAGACCAGCTTGCCGTTTTGCATTCGTGCTTCGGCCATCAGATTGTGTGGCTTTGCCGGCTTTTCGTCATCGATGTGCAACACCTCGTGCCCGTGCGCGACCAGCCAGTCTGAAACCAGCATGCGATGGCAGCGGAAATAAACCCGCTCGGCGCACATGTAAGCTGTGCGCGACTGTTCGGCGATTTTGAGCAACTCTGTCATAGCTGACTCAAATGGTGCAGAGAGCATGTAATCGGCGTAATTGCGAAAGCTTTGGTTACGAAGTTCAAGGTTGGGAGAGTCTTTCAGTATTTTCTTTCGCCGGCCGCCCAGATCTTTCATCCAGATGTAATGAATGCCCGAGTCAGGCAGGGCGCGTTCCAAAGATTCGCGATTGAAATACGGCAACCGGCGCGACATTGGGAATGATCGGATATCGACGAGAGTTTGGATCGAATGGGCCTGCAGGGCCGAGATCAATTCCTGCAAAGTGCGAGTGGAATGGCCGATCGTGAAGAGCGTGGCCATTAAAGCCCGAGGCTCAAAGCCACCGCAAGCGCTCGATCAAGCTCCGCTATTTTGGAGGGTGAAAGGGACCCTATGTATTGAGTCAAAACAGACTTTGGAACACTGACTAGATGGTCGCACATGATCCAGCTCAGGTGCTTCAAACCTTCTTCTGGGCCAACGGGTACTTGAGTGGCAAGGCCTTCACCAAAAGTGAAGACGGGTGCGCAAATTGCGGTCGAGAACTTTGAGTCCAGGAGCGCTTGGCGGCTTACGATGACGTAAGCACGAAAACGCTTCGGATCTGTAGCGGGTCTGTGAACACGATACAATTCTGCTCGTTTCATCTGCGATTCAGAAATCCAAGGCCTGGTCCTTGAGCACGTCTTCCATTTCGGCATTCAGGCGGTCGGCGGCTTCGTTGAGAATCCGAAGGTCGTGCTCGTAGATTTGCGCACGTTTTTGCTCTTCCAAATATCTCCTTACTGCGCGTTCGATTATTGCCGAGCGCGAATATTTCCTCCCTGCCAGCCTATCTATGCCCGCTAGGGCTTCACGCGAAAGTGTGATCGAAGTCTTCATTTTCATACTACATATTATACTACTAATGGAATACTCTGGCCTGATCGTAAATGCTTGTCTCCAATGCCATCAACCTTGCCGGATGCCTAAGGCTCTTATTCGCCGATTCGGGCCAGTATCTTGTGAAGCGAATCGTCTTGAGCAGGAAAAACGGTGCGGAGGTCGAGGAGAACCCCGCTATTTTCGACCCGCACAATCACGGCTGGGTCAGATGCGCGCAAACGGGCCGCAAGTTCATCCGCGCCCAGAGTTTGCGAGGTGAGTGCAATCAACGTTGTAGGCAGAATGGCCGAGGGCGCTGAGCCGCCGCCGATCAGGGATTCGCCGTCAATCAACTCGGCGGATAAATCTCGTGACTGTGGCGTACGGTGGCGCTCTTTTGTCTTGCCCAGAAGTACGATCAATTGTTGCGCGCGTTCGGTGATCTCGGATTTCGAGAGTTGCATCATCCTGAGAGCGGGTATTGCGTTGTACTCGTGTTTGACATACGCGAGAAGCGTAGCTTCGAGCGCAGCATACGTCAGCTTGTCTACCCGCAGGGCCCGGAAAAGCGAGTTGCTACGCATTCGCTGCACCAGGTCTTCGCGTCCGCTGATCAAGCCCGCCTGCGGACCACCCAGCAGTTTGTCGCCGCTGTAGGTAACGACGTGCACGCCGGCTCGCAGGCTGTCGAGCACCGTGGCTTCGTTATTTATGCCGATGTTCCGCAGATCGAAGAATGCGCCGCTGCCCAGGTCTTCCATGAGAGGCAGCTTGTGCTTTGCCGCGAGTGCCACCAGTTCGCTGATTTCCGGCTGTTCGGTAAAGCCGCTGATCTCGAAGTTCGAACGATGCACACGCAACAGCAACTTCGTTCGTTCGTCGATCGCGCGCTCATAGTCGGCGATTCGCGTGCGATTCGTGGTGCCGACCTCGCGGAGCACGGCGCCGGATTTCGCCATGACATCTGGAATACGGAATGATCCGCCGATTTCGACTAGTTCTCCGCGCGAAACGATGACTTCGCTGCCTTCAGCCAAAGTATTCAGCGCGAGCAGAACGGCGGCGGCGTTGTTGTTGACTACGATCGTGGATATCGTCGGCATCGCGCGGGCCGGAGTGCCCGTGCCCCCACTGGCCTCCAATGTTTCGGAAAGCAATCGACGAAACAGGCGATCCACGTGCACATCTCGCTTGCCGCGCTCGCCCGATTCCAGATTGAATTCAAGGTTCGAATACATCCCTGCAGTTTCGCTCATATGCTCGAGCGCGATGATCGGAAGCGGTGCGCGACCCAGATTCGTGTGCAGAATTACGCCGGTCGCGTTAATTACAGCTTTTAAGGAATATCCCAGGGCCCGAGCCAGTTCGGCTTCGATTGCTGCATGAATTCCAGAGATTGCGATCCGTAATCTGTCCGAGTCGAGATGCCCAGCCGCGATTTCCCCCCGCAAATGTGCAAGCACCGCCCGGCAAGCTGCGGTTGTAGCCGGCTGGCCTTCTTCCGCTACCAGCGCTGCAATCGCCGGTTCGCGAAGAAGGTCATCAACCGCCGGCAGCTCGCGGTAGAGTTCACTCTGTGCCTTCATGCGGAATGATTATCCACGCTTACCGGAATGAGTCGCAAGCCGCACAACTTAGGCGGAGAGTTTTGTCCGCGCCGCTACCCTGCGTCAACCAGGCCGTAGGTTTTCTGCCAACGCGTTCGCATCTGCCAGAGCGCGCGGTCGATTTCCGTTTGTGAGATTTCGGAGTTCGGCCCTGCAAGCACGGCGGCGGCTTCTTTTTTTGCCAGTTCGAGAAGATCGCGATCACGAATGAGACTAGCAACCTGAAAACTGGGGAGGCCGGCCTGGCGAGTTCCAAAAAACTCGCCCGGGCCGCGCATTTCAAGGTCGAGTTCGGCAATTTGGAAACCGTCAGTTGTGCGCACCATGGCATCCAGACGGCGCTCGGCTTCCTCGGAAACCTTGCCGCTCGTCATGAGAATGCAATACGACTTCGCGGCGCCACGACCGATGCGTCCACGCAGTTGGTGCAGTTGTGCCAAGCCAAAGCGTTCGGCATGCTCAATCACCATCACTGCCGCGTTAGGTACATCCACGCCGACTTCGATCACGGTGGTCGAGACCAGGATTTGAATCTTGCTCTGCTGAAATAGGCGCATGACTTGTTCCTTGAGATCCGGCTCCATGCGTCCATGCAGCACCGCGACTTGCAGATCAGGAAAGATTTTCTTGCTGAGTTCGCCATACATCTTCATTGCCGCTTTGAGTTCGCTCTCGTTTTCGTCGATAACCGGATACACGACGTAGGCCTGATGCCCAGCCGCAGCCTGCTTGCGAACGAATTGCCAGACTTCGTCGGCGCGTTCATCACCAACCCGGCGCGTCACGATAGGAGTCCGGCCGGGCGGCATTTCGTCGAGGACGCTGAGATCGAGGTCGCCGTATAGCGTAAGCGCGAGAGTGCGGGGGATGGGAGTAGCGGTCATAACCAGGACGTCGGGCTCGCCTGCAGCGCTCGTGTCGGAACGGGCGTCTTGTCGCACCCGTTCTTTGCTTTCTTCGCTCTTCTTCATCAGTTTGAAGCGCTGCAGCACGCCGAAGCGATGTTGCTCGTCGACGATCACCAGACCGAGTTTTGCAAATTCAACTTTCTGTTCAATGAGCGCGTGAGTCCCGATTACGAGCTGCGCATTTCCTTGCGCAATGTGCCGGCGAGTTTCGCGTTTGCGGTCGTCTTCAAGCGAGCCGGTGAGAAGAACAATTCGATAGCCGGACGGTTCCAGGATTCGGCGCGCGGAGAAGTAGTGCTGCTGCGCCAGAATCTCCGTCGGCGCCATGAGCGCGACTTGATATCCGTTTTCAATCGCGATGATGGCCGCTTCGAACGCCACCAGGGTTTTGCCTGAGCCAACGTCGCCTTGCAGCAAACGCCGCATGGGACAAGGGTTTTCCATATCCGACGCGATTTCTTTCAAAGCGCGTTTCTGCGCGCCGGTGGGATGGAACGGCAAAATTTTTTTGATGGCTTCGCGAACGCGGTCATTCAGCTCAAACGGAATACCAATCTGCATCTTCTGCTCGCGTCTTTTGAGCTCCAGACCGAGTTCAATAAAAAACAATTCTTCGAAGATCAAGCGGATGTGGGCGGCCGTACGCATGGATTGCAGGTCCTGCAGGCTTTCGCCAGCGTCCGGCCAATGTACCTTCCACATCGCTTCGCGAGGTGCGATCAGACTGAGCCGCTTGCGAACGGCGAAGGGGATGGTTTCCGGCAGCTCAGGAATGAGATTCTCCAGAGCGCCGTGAATGGTCCGCCGGAACCAGCGCGAGGTCAGCCGGCCGTTCCCGGCCGATTCGTAAATCGGAACAATGCGGCCGATTTCGAGCGATTCAGCTGCTTTCTGCTCGGCATCTCCATCGGCTTCGCCCAGGAATTCAACCTGCGGCTGAACCAACTGCAGTTCGCCGCGATTTTCTTCCACTCGGCCATAAAGTGCTAACATCTGCCCGGGTTGGAATTTATCCTTGAGGTAGGCGCCGTTGAACCAGATGCACTTTAACCGGCTGCGCCCTTGACCTGCGGTCATCTGAAAAATGGGCATGCGGCGGGTGCGGAACAAGCCTGAGGTGCGGACTTCGGCGATGACGGTAGCCATTTCGCCTGGTCTCAGTTCGGCAATGCCGCGCGGGTTCAGGCGGTCCTCGTAGCGAAACGGGAGATAATGAAATAGGTCGTCGACGGAGTGGATCCCCTTGGCAGCCAGAATTTCCGAAAGGCGCGGACCAATCCCTTTCACGAATTGCACAGGGGTGGAGGGTTCGAGCATCTCAAGGGATGGTAACAAATGGAGCAATCAGCACTCAGCATTCAGGCATTCGCGTGTACGGTTTGCGCCGAAATGACCAAGACCTCCGACGAATCCAAACTGGCTGATTGCTGAATGCTGACTGCTGAGTGCTTTTTTAGGGTTTCCGGTGTCAAAACCAGCTAAGGTGAATTTTTTACAATCGTTGATCGCCGTGGTGGCGGGAAACCTGGTGTACTTCCTGCTCATGCCTCATCTGCCGCCGGCAGCACGCCATACCCCGCCGCATCTTGATCTCGGGGTTCTGGTGGATTTTTGGTTTTGCCTGGTGTTCCTCGGCATCGTCAAAATGGTTTGGAAGCGGGACACAAAGTCGCATCAGCAGGAACGGCGTTGAAGGCCGGACTTGGGAACTCGATTCCACGAAACCATCAATCTCATCGTTTGACGGCGCGGTTCGATGGCGATCAAATAACAGCGGCCAGATCATTATTGAATTCACAAAAGGGGTCACGCCATGCGTGCAAGCGCGATCTTGGCAGCGATTCTGATGTCGAGCACCTTGACGTTACAATGCGGGGGTAGCAGCGGATTGAGCAGCGCAGGGGATGGTACGGGAGGAGGAAGTTCGACTGCCGCACCGGCGGTCTCGACCACGCCGGCGCAGAACGGCGCCCTGATTGTCAGTTTGTCCTCTTCCACGGCGGGGGCCGCGCTGTACTACACGGTTGATGGAAGCACGCCCAGCGCCTCGTCGCCGCAATATGAGGCCCCGTTCCTGGTGGCATCGACCCTGACGATCAAGGCAATCGCGATCGCCGCAGGGAAATCAAGTACGGTAGCGAGTCAGACGTTCTCGCCGAATATCCCTTCGGGAACGCTTGTCTGGAGCGACGAGTTTTCTAATTCCACTGGGGCGAACGCCCAACCTGACCCCACAGTCTGGACCTATGACACCGGCAATAGCGGCTTCGGGAACAATGAACTCGAAACCTACTGCGCGTGGGGATCCACAACCGCGCCATGCAGCGCGACGAAACCCAGCCAATATGTGGGGACCGACGGCTATCTGCACCTTGTTGCGCAACAGCCTTCAGATGGCGTGTACACCTCGGCGCGTTTGAAAACCCAAGGACTGTTTAGCTTTCAATATGGGCGGCTTGAGGTGCGAGCGGAAGTGCCGGAAGCCCAAGGTTTTTGGCCGGCGGCGTGGCTCATGGGCAATGACATCGTCACAATGCATTGGCCCGCGTGCGGGGAACAAGATGTGCTGGAGCGCGTGAATGCGGCGACAACTCCGGATTGGAATGAGGGCTCGGTTCACGGAGCGGGCTTCACTGGGGAGAATCTCAGCACCAAGTACAATTTTGCCGGCAGCGAAACGGCAGCACAGTGGCATACCTACGGCATGATCTGGTCCCCGGGCAGAGTGGAGTATTACATCGATAACCCGGCGCAGCCGTACGCGACCTACACTCCGGCCAGCTTGAATGGCTTGAACGGAGCAGTCTGGCCGTTCGATTCCGGGCAAAGTAATTTCATCATTCTGAATCTTGCGATTGGTGGAAGCTGGCCTGGCTCGCCAAACTCAAGCACACCGTTCCCGTCTGAGATGTTAGTCGATTACGTGCGGATCTATACGAACTAAGCTTGCTGCTGCTTCAGATCGAAGGAAAACCTGGATGCGCTTATATTTCTGAATCCTTCATCCACTCCTTCATCTGTTTTTCCATCTCCTGCTCCTGACGCCGAAAGTCCTGCTGCATCTGTTCCATTTCTTTCTTTATTTCGCCGCTGTGGCTTTGCATTTCCTGCTGAAATTGCTTTTCCAATTGCTGCATTTGCGGCTGCAGCTGCTTCAGTTCGGCAGTCTTCATCTCAGGAATCAGTTTTGCGACCTCGGATCCTTCGTTGACAATTTGTGCACAGGTGACGGATTCAATGTAGCCGCAACTCTCGAGCGATCCGGAATGACGCGGCTCAGGCAAACTCAGCGTCAAAGTTTGCTCCCTGTGATCGCGAATGATTACAACGGAGGCCTTGGCGCCATTGCGGTCGCGCAGGAGCCGGCTGAAATCGCTGCAGTCGTTTACCGCGGATCCGTTCACACGCACGATGACATCGCCGGCACGAAAGCCCGCCTGCTCGGCGCGGCTGCCTTTTTCGACCGTACGGATTAAAACGCCATTGCCGCTCTTTACTCCGAAATACTCGCCGAGTTGTGGCGTAAGGTTCTCCACCATGATTCCGCTGTTACGCGGCGAATGGATGACGACCACCGTGGGAATGTCGATTTCGGGCATATTGATCGGCGGAACGTGGATAGCGGGAACATTAACGACCGGCGTGTTGAAGTTGAAGTTGAAATTGTGGTCCATATCGCGCTCGGCGAGTTGGGCTTTCAGAGTCATTGGCTCGCCGTTGCGGCTGATGCCGATTGTGATTGTTCTACCCGCCGGAATTTCGTGGATCACACGCCGCAACTGCTCTTCGCTTTCGATTTTCTCGTCATTGATGCTGAGAATGACATCGTGTTCTTTCAGCCCCGCTTTCCCCGCGGGCGCATCCTGGTCGACCATGGTGACTTCGACACCGCTTTCCTCTTTGAGGTGAAGCGGCCCGACCATCTCCGGGGTGATGTTTCGCGTGTCAACGCCCAAGTATGAGCCACCGCCGCCAGATTCCTCGCTCATGAAGACGTACGGTGAATTCTCTGGCTGGGCTGCCAGTTTTAACGGGAGAGCTACTCCATAGGCGATCATTGCCGCTACCAGTGGTAGTATTTGTGATTTGGTTCTCATGGTCCCCTCGGCTATTGCTCGCGACGAATATAAATGTTCCCCATCGTGGTGCGAAGTTTCAACACCGGACCGCCGCCGTTCAGACTGCCTTCAGCAGAGACGAACTTCGGTTCCCACTGACCGCCCTCGGAAGTGATCTTGAACTCCGGGAAGTCGCTGGTAATGCGATGCCCGCTGGCCGCCTCAATGCTGGCGCGGAGCGTGACGTGCATCTCCGGAGCGAGGTAAACTGTGATGTCGCCGGCGCCGGTTTCTAGCTCAGAGTCGGTTGCCGCTGAGGATGCGATAAACTTCGCCGTAATTGTTCCCGCGCCCGTTTCAACATGAGCTGCTGGTACGCCGTAGAGCTCAATGCTGCCGCCGCCAGTTTCGGCTTTGACCAGTCCTGTCGCGGAGGTGAGCTTAAGGCTTCCGCCGCCGGTTTCCATGGTCGCACCGCCACCGACCTCGCCCAGATCGATACTGCCGCCGCCAGTCTGTGCCTTTACTGCGCCAGTGCACTTGTTGACTTGAATGCTGCCCCCGCCGGTTTGCAATGACGCACCTTGCAGGCCCGAAACCAGCACGACGTTTCCGCCGCCACTCTCGGCGACAACTTTACCCTTTGCTGTTCCGATGTGGATTGGGCCACCACCGGTGCGGACCTTCAAGTCGCTGCCGACGGTCCCCACGTCGATTGACCCGCCGCCTGTCTCCGCGCTAATGGTGCCGCCAATATCATCCAAATGAATCGAGCCACCGCCGCTCTGTGCTTCCAGGCTTCCCGAAATGCCGGTGGTCACAATTTCACCACCTTCGGTTTCGATATTGACGGACCCGATGTCGCGGGGCACGCTGACGGTTACGTCTGATGAAAATCGGTGCGGGCGGCCTTCTTCCCATTCGCCCGTAATCCAGGCCGTATCGCCGCGAACGTACGAGCTGATCTTATACTGCTCAAACTGGTGACGCGCACGGTCTTCCGAAGATTCATAGGACTTGTTGCGAATGACGTATGTAATTCCCTGTGAGGATCCGCCTTGCACCCGGACCGCGCCCGTCTCCACTTTGATGTGAAGATTGTGCACGCCCGAGAGCGACCCGTTCACCACCTGGGTCCAGGCATTGCCTTCTCTTTGAACCGAGCTCTGTTGCGCGGCGCATACTGTCGTCAGCAGCGCTGCCAGCAGCCCGAATTGGATTATGGTTTTCCGCATTTTTTCTGTTGTTTGCTCCTCAATTCATTTCCGGCAACTGCGCCAGCAAAGTGCGAGCCTGGGAACGGATGTACCGGTTATCGTCTTTCGCCGCCAGGCGCTGCAGAACAATGCGCACGCTGCTATCTGCCGCGCAGGGTTGCAGCATGCGTAATGCTTCAATTCTTATTCCAGGATTTGAGTCCGACATGAGCGACTCCAGAACGGCGTCGCGAACTTCTACATCGCTTTTTACGTAAGGGCCGAGCGAATCGAGTGCTTTCAGCCGCACGCCGGTGTTCGAGTCATAACGAAGCGCATATAGCAGAGCTTCACGCACATGCTCGTTATTCGGCTGCTGCGTGAGCAGGTCGACCGAATCCATGCGCAAACCGGGATTGAAATTGTTGCGCGCTGCGTAAAGAAGAAGCTGCTGAACCCGCGGATCGTTGAGGGATCCCTGGACTTCTTGCGGCGAAACCGTATCGTATTTGATCGTGACCTGGTTCGAACCAGGCTGTCGCGCGATGGAACTGATGCCGCTGATGGAAGAAATATTTGGCTGTTGCACGCTGGCCGTCACCGGAGTGGGTTCGACGGGATTTTTCACCATCTTGTAAGTGGCGCCAATGCCGCCAGCGAAGCCGACCATGAAAATTGCCGCCGCAAGTGCCGGAGCAAACCGA
Organism: Terriglobales bacterium; assembly: GCA_035517535.1. Classification (GTDB taxonomy): domain Bacteria; phylum Acidobacteriota; class Terriglobia; order Terriglobales; family Acidobacteriaceae; genus Gp1-AA145. The sequence continues at coordinate 19,232 of DATIYR010000178.1, read as the reverse complement.
ATCTGGTTCAGCCAGTGCACGGGATCGAAGATCAGCCGCGACCACCAGCCCCCTTGCTCCGCCGTTTCCAGCGCTTCCTGTAGCCGCATCCGCGAGGCCGCGAGAAAGCTGGGGTTGGGGTCGTGGGTGGGGAGCTGCGCAAAATCAGCGCGGAAACTTCGCGTTGCTTCGAGCTCCGCCGCGCAATCCTTACAGCGTGCCACGTGCTGCTCCAGTTCATGACGAGCATCATCGGGCAGCTCATCGTAAACGTAAAGCAGAACGTTTTGTTGTACCCATTCGCACTTCATAGTTCTACCCTCGATCTGCAATCTTCTCGACTTCAAGGTTTCAATGTTTCAAAGGTCTCAAGGCTCCCATCATGCTGACTGAAACTTTGAAACCTCTGAAACTTTGTGTCTGTCATCTCATTTCCGCCAAACTTGCGCGCAATTTCTGTGTCGCGCGAAACAGCGTGTTCTTTGCCGTTTCCTCGGTCGTGTTCAACATCTCACCAACGGTCCTGAGTTTCAGCCCCTGATAATGCTTCAGCTCAAAAACCATTCTTTCCCGAGGTGTGAGTTTTTCGAGTGCCCGGGAAATTTTCCCGCCGAGCTCGCGCCGCATTAAATCGCGCTCGGGATTGGCCCCGCTGCGACCGTCTGCAACCTGTGCCAGCACGTCATAGACTTCGCCATCCGCATCGGTTGCAACCGGGGCATCTTCTTTCCGCACCTGCTTCTTGCGAATGCCGTCCAGGCAGAGATTCGTAACGATGCGGTAAATCCACGTATAAAAAGAACACTCGAAGCGAAACCGGCCAATGTTCTTGTATGCCTTCAGGAACGCGTCCTGATAGATATCCTGCGCCTCATGCTCTGATCCGGTCAGGTGCAGCGCCAAGCGAAGCACAGCCTGGTCGTAGTGGCGCACCAGTTCTTCGAAGGCAGCACGATTACCGCGCTGGGCCTCGCGCACCAGAAGCGTGTCGTCAATACGGCTCTGAGTCAACATGTGGGCCCGGATCGGGGAGTGCGGGATTCCACTGCTACGTTCCACCTGGCCGCGAATTCCATCCGGGGCCCCCATCGCGCCGGCTTTCGACATGATCGGGTGGTGAGAACACTTGCCAACCGGAAATTGTACTGCCCACGCATCGGCCGGCATTTCTGTTGTCCTCTGTTTTCGCCGGGTCACCGAACCCTCCCCCGGCTACGAAGAGATAGACGGGGCAGGAGTTAATTGGTAAGCAGGGAATTGTGAGCGTCCGTAGCGCTAGATGCTTGAAACGATTGGAATGTGACCCGCGATTCGGTTCCGGGATTCCGCTTGCCATGCGGCCCGCGAAATACTAATGTTTTCCCGGCCAGAGTTGCCCCAAGGAGTTGACGTATGCCGCGATGCTTGAATCGCTGGATATTCGTTCCTGCGCTGCTCGTAGTATTTATGGGCTCCGGAGTCGCCCAGCAGAATTCATCAGAAGTGCCAGCGCCGACGATTCGCGTATCGACGCGCATGGTGCTTGTGGACGTGGTCGTGACCGACAAGCAAGGTAATCCACTGCCTGGCCTGAAGCCGGACGATTTCATACTCGAAGAAAACGGAAAGACACAGAAGATTGCGGCCTTTACTACGCCGGAAGACATTGCGGCTGCACCCCCGTTGCCGCCGGGGATCTATTCCAATCGGCCCCAGTATCGCTCGCCAGGCGGGCCGATTAACGTGCTGCTGCTGGATGCGCTCAACACTGAATATTCCAATCAGGCTTATGCGCGCAGGCAAATGTTGCAATTTGTGCAGGAGCAGTACAAACCTGGACAACGGATGGCTATCTTCACGCTGACGGGATCATTGAACGTGTTGCAGGATTTCACCAGCGATCCGGAAGTTCTTTATGCAGCAATCCAGCGTTACAAGCCTTCCGAACAGGAACTCACGCCGGTAGCAGCCCGAAAAACGGATAACGGTGCGGGGCCTGCGACTGCTCAATCGACTGTGAACAGCCTCGATGCCAGCGCACTGCCGGTGAGTGATGCGACCACCGGAGCGGGCGGAGGTTCTGCGTTAGAAGCTGAACTTCATAGTTTTGAATCGGCGAGTGCAGCGTACAACCAGGATCAGCGAACCATTTTGACCGTCAATGCACTCAATAGCCTCGCCCGCATTTTAGGTGGCCTGCCCGGGCGCAAGAATGTCATCTGGGTTACTGGAAATATTCCATTCACTCTGATCCCTGAAGATCGAAACGTCACCAACGCCGAATTGGAAGAGGATCTTCCCAGTTTGAACACCAGGCGCGTCGGGGAACACTCTGCTGGCAATTACGCAGCGACGTTTAGGACGGCCCACGCCGACGAGATTCGCGAGATTGCGGCGCGGCTTGCGAGTGCGCAAGTTGCTATATATCCGGTGGATACGCGTGGGCTTTCGCTCTCGACTTCGGTCGATGCGCAGGAAGTCATGCGGGAAATCGCACGCGACACCGGCGGCCGGGCTTATGTAAATCAGAACGAGATTAAATTCGGCGTGCAACGCGCTTTCGAGGATGAGGCTGCCACTTATACCCTTGGCTACTATCCGGAAAACAAGAAGTGGGATGACAAATACCGCACGATTAAGGTCAAAATCAAGCGCGATGGGCTGGATCTGCAATACCGGCGTGGCTATTACGCATTCCAGCCAACGCAGCTAAAAGGATACAACCCGCAGACGGAGGTCGCCTCGGCGCTGAACGATGTTGCTCCCTCGACGTTGGTTGCATTCACGGCCCGCGTGGTTCCGCCGTCCGCCAACTCCATTCCCGGCAAAATCGGAGTCGATTTTCTGGTGGATGCGAGCACGCTTTCAGCCGAGGATGCGTCCGGTGGCAAGCGATTTAACGTGGCCTTTTATGCAACCGTGTTCTCGCCCCAGGGGAAGATGGTTGCGGAGTACAGCCAGAAAATCGATCACTCGTTTCCGGTTGACGTTTACAAGCAAATCGTTGAAAAGGGAATGCTGTTGCATATGGACATTGGGCCCGCTCCAGCGAACACTCAGTTACGGCTAGCCGTTCAGGACAACGAAACCGGTCTGGTCGGAACGCTAGCCGCTCCGCTGACACAACAGTAAGTTCGGATTTGCCGATTATTTTTCACTGATCGGCTAGGGCTGCTTGCTCAGGATCGGTAAGACGGCCGTATCCACCGTGTTGGGGTCGTCGCGCAGTTTGATGTACAGCATCTTTCCTTTGGGTGGCGGGATCGATAAGGCGGCTTGCACAAAACCATCCGGCACAGTGACCGACGTCGAGAAGTCAGGATCGGCGCTGACAGCGTCCAGTAAGAACAATTTTTCGCCGGCCAGGGTGCATTGTTTTTCGACGAGCAATTTCCTTTCGTGTTCGCGAGCACTTGGTTCGGAGTTCTTTTCGGAACTGGAAACTGGTTTGGTGCTGTCACCTTTTGTTGCTCCGCCCGGTTGCACATCGGTTTCGGGCTTCGCAGGGATATCGTGCGTAACATCTGCATCCGCTTGGGCAGTCGAATGGTCAACGGACTGCTGGTTTTTAGCCTCTGCTTCTTTCCCTTGTGCTTCAGCTTTCTCGGACAGCAAGGCGGTGACTGAAGCGGAACTTCTTTCGGCGATCGGCTCTTTGGTCGAAATCACGGTGCAGCGAACGCCTGTTAGCTCGGGAATGCGCACCAGATTTGCCAACGGCTGCCAATCGCCTTGCACTCCTTCTGGACTCACTGGACGAAACTTCAGCGGACCGAAGGCCGAGGGCCCCAGCAGCTTCATGGGATCAAGCACCCCGTAAATCGTTTTCGCATCCTGTAAGGTAAGATTTCCGTCTTTCTCGCTCAGCAGAACGTGAAAGGATTCATCGCCGGTCGCGACCTCGACCTTTTCGCCTGGAGGAAAGGTTTCCGGAGACTGCGTTTTCAGAAAGAAATTGAGACGCCCGTTTTGGGGAAGTTCATCGGGATTTCCGAGCTGAATTGTCGGCGAAGACTCGCTGTCATCAAGCTGAACGCTCTTACTCAGCAAAGTGAGCTTTGGGCGAGCTGAGTCAATGCTTGTGTTCAGATCCAGTGTGCGTCCGTCCTTAAGCGAGACATGGGCAGAAAATTCAGCGCTCGCCGGCAGCTTGGTAGCGGCCGCATCCGTTGTCACCAGTTTCAGTTCATCGTGCTGATTATCGCGGGTCAGACCGGCGGGAACGAAGGTGACTCCGTCCAGATTCATTTTCGAGACTTCATCCAGACGGGTTCCGCGCAGCACTCCATCTGAATCGCCGGCGTGGATCGCGAATGCATCGAGTCTCGCGGCCTCCGCATAAGTGTGGAGAGAAACTTCATCCGCCTCGTGCAGTCCGAATTTCTTGACCAGCATCTGCAGGGCCCCCGCTTTTGCCGACTGCAGCGGAACCTTCAATTCCAGTTCGTCCCCTTTAGTTGCCTTCCATTTCACCGGGACGGTCTTGCCATCCTCGCTCTCCAGGAGGACTTCGCTAACGCAGCAAGCATCCGGAGAGGTCACGTGCAAAGTGTCCTCGCGACCCACAATAAGCGCGCTCGCGTCTTTCGAAGCCACCGTCCACTGCGAGGGTCGAGAAGATCGCAGATGAAAGCGCGGTCCTTCGAATCCATGAAAACCCCAGTCACCACGCAAAATTCCGGTAGCGTCGGCGTCCAGGGATTTCGGCTTCAGGGTATGCGTTTCAATCACAAATCCACCCAGCGCGGCATTGGGATGGGCGGGGAGGTCGATGCCCGATCCCGATTTCGTTTCCACGTGCAACACGAAATTGTGCGCCAGTTCATTGGCGAACACGAGCGGCGCTCCATCTGCAGGCAGAACCAAATCCGGTTTGTTCAGGCAGAAGACCTGATTCGGGTCCACGGCGCGTAATGGCGGAGGGACGGCGGCGTGCACGGGCGGAAGCGCGATCACCAAAACAGATTTGGGATTGCGAAATGAAGGCGGATTGTTCAACCGCAAATTGAGATCGTCTTTCTTTGGTAGTGCCAGCGCAGGAATGTATTGATATTGCGCGCTGTGCGTGGTGCCGAGAATTCTGACGACATCGACGACAGCGCCAACGTAAGGACTGTAATAACCGGCCCTGGCCTCGGGCGTGGCGCTAAGCTGGGTGAGCAAATCGGTGGATGGACCAGAGGTCAGGGTCGCGACCATATTTTGGCTGTGCTGGTCATCGAGCACCATTTGATCGGAGCCTTGTGTCAGGCACGGCACCTGCTGGTCAGAAGGTTTATCAAAGCACTGCTGGTCAAGTTTGATGTTCAGGCTGCGCGCGAGTAGGGTGGTGCGAATTTTGAGCTGTTCTGGATCAGTGGGGGAACTTTCACGAACAGCTTCGAGATAGGCTTCGAGACGCGAGCGATCTAAACTTAATTGTTCCAAGTCCTGCGCCGCGCGCACGAATGCGCCAGGTTTTCCCCGAACAGCGGCGCGCAGAGTCGAGTAGTCCCCGCCTGTTTCTGGGGCGAGCAAGATGATTCCTTGCTCCGCCTCGGGAGGGACCATTACGAAAATTCCTTCCTCGTGAACCGGTTTCGTCCAAGTTTCGGCGCGGGTAAACCAGGATTCAGGCGGCGGATTGGTGGCGCCGCGCAAAAACACCACCACCATGAGGTAGCGAACGGATTGGCTTTCCGGCAAATCCGGATGCACCCATAACCGATCGCCGGGCTGCAGATTTGGCACCTCAGCGATGGGCAGGGTTACACCGGCCCGCTGCACGTGGATTTGAAAACGCGGGCCGATAAGGTCAAATGCCGCGTTGTCGGCGCGAGCAGCTGCGGTAAGAAGTCCGACTAGAAGAACACAACCTGCGAAGATGTGGCGCCAATAGGACCCTGTGAATGCCAAACGCACAACTCCCTCAATGTAAGATGCTGGATTCGTGTTTTTCTATGCTAACGATTCAGCTTCGGAGCGGCAACATTCGTTTGCACTGCTCATTTTTTGCCGTTTAAGTCGAGCTGTTCGCCGTTCGCTGCCAAATCCGCATCGATTAATTCAATGCGGTTGCCGAACGGATCGTGCACATGACATCGGCGCACGCTCGGAATATTGTGTGCCTCGCTGACTTCGATTCCCGCAGCGCGCAGCGCCGCCATAAGAGAATCGTAATCCGCACATCGCAATGCTGGGTGTGCTTTTTTGGCAGCACGAAAATTATTCTCCACTTCAAGGTGGATCTGAACACTACCACTCTGAAACCAGCAGCCGCCGCGCTTTGCGAGTTCAGATGGTTTCGGAACTTCCGTCATGCCGAGAGCAGAAGAATAAAAATTGCGTGCAGTTTGCTCTTCGCCTGCGGGCATGGCGAGCTGCACGTGATCGATAGCGGTGAAAGGCGGCTTCACAGGGATGTTTTACGAAAGCACCATTCTAAGCGACAACCGAAAGCTTCCAGCGGAACGCGTAGAACACTCGCTGATAACATCTTGCTTAATGCTTCTTGAAATCGAAAATCTGAGCGTGGAATTTCCGGCGAGTCCAAAGCCACTGGCCGCAGTCCGGAATGTTAGCTTTGCGATTCCGCGCGGGCAAGTTTTGGGCCTGGTCGGCGAATCAGGTTCGGGGAAGTCGGTCACTTCTCTGGCCATTATGCGGCTGCTGCCTGCGGAGGCCGCGATCGGTGGCGAAATCCGCTTTGCCCACAACGGTAGCGATCGGCAAAATTTGCTCTCGCTCGATTCCGAGCAGATGCGTTCCCTCCGCGGCTCGCGAATTTCAATGATTTTCCAGGAACCGATGACGGCGCTGAATCCGGTTATGCGTGTCGGCGAGCAAGTCGCGGAGGCGGTGCGGGCCCACCACGAGATTTCAAAAAAGGAGTCCTGGGACCGATCTGTTGAGGCGTTGCGCGAAGTTGCCATTCCTGAACCCGAGCGTCGCGCCCGCGATTATCCGCACCAGCTTTCGGGGGGAATGCGGCAGAGAGTGATGATTGCGATGGCGATCGTAAATCGCCCCGAACTGCTGATTGCGGACGAGCCGACCACTGCGCTTGATGTCACCATTCAGGCGCAAATTCTCGATTTGCTTGCCGAATTGCGCGATAAATTTGCCCTGACGATGCTGTTTATCTCCCACGATCTCGCTGTAGTTTCGAAAGTTGCCGACCGGGTTGCGGTGATGTACGCGGGCACGTTGGTCGAGGTCGCCACACGCGAGGAAATTTTTCACGCCCCCGCTCATCCCTATACGCGTGGTTTGCTGAAGTCCGCTCCTACGCTGGAGACGAGCCGCAACAAGCCTCTATTAACTATCGAAGGCACTGTTCCTTCGCTGCAGGCAATACCGGTTGGCTGTCCCTTTGAGCCGAGATGTGAATTACGCGTTGGGGAGTGTGCGCGTGCGCTGCCGCCGCTTGTGGAAGTGAGTCCCGGCCATTGGGCAAGGTGCCCCGTCGCAAATCCTGCGCGCGTTTTATAATCCAACCCTTGCGTATCCTGCTGCTCAGCGACATTCACAGCAATCTCGAAGCCCTGGAGGCCTGTCTCGCAGTCGCCCCGGCGCATCACGCTGTCGTAAATCTGGGAGATATTGTCGGCTACGGCGCCAGTCCCAACGAAGTCACCGAACGCGCGCTTCGGCTGGGGGGAATGGTGGTTCGGGGCAACCATGACAAAGTTGTGGCGGGTATTGACAGCGCGGAAAGTTTCAATCCGATTGCGGGCATCGCTGCCCTATGGAATCGCCAGCAACTCACCCCTGAGCATTTGGACTGGCTGCGCGGTCTGCCAAAGGGGCCTGAAGTAGTGAGCGGTCTGCCCGCAGTGCAATTCGTGCATGGTGCTCCGGACGATGAAGATCGATATCTAGTCAGCTTGGACGATGCCACCCAAGAGCTGGTCGCGGCCAGCGCAACGGTCACGTTCTTTGGGCACACTCACATGCAAGGTGCTTTTCTGTTGCGAAACGGTTTTGTCGAGGATGTTGTGCCTGAATATTCCACAGTTGGAAAAAATGAAACCTGGGAACTGCCACTCGAAATGGAAGCCTGTTATCTGATCAATCCCGGATCAATTGGCCAGCCGCGCGATGGCGATTGGCGCGCTGCATTCGCCACATTCGATTCCGAGCGGCGGGTCGTGAGCTTTCATCGGGTTCCGTACGATTTGCGCTCTGCGCAGGAAAAGATCTTTGCAGCGAATCTTCCCTCGAGGTTGGCGACAAGACTGGCAGCTGGAAGATAATCACATTTCAGACTCTCGCCGGTTCAAGTTTTCCGTACTTCAATCTACAATCTGAATCTACACGCTAGTTCATGAAACTTTCTCCAGAGAAGTACCTGATCGCGCACACGGACGGCGGCGCCCGCGGTAATCCCGGGCCGGCGGGTTACGGGGTGTTCATTGAAGACGCCGAAGGGAAAAAAGTTGCCGCTCTGAGCCAGTATTTGGGGAGGCAAACCAATAATTTTGCCGAGTACCAGGCACTGATCGCCGCCCTCGAATATGCCGTCGAGCACGGACCGAAGGCTCTGAAGGTGGTGAGTGATTCCGAGCTTCTTGTGCGGCAGGTGAAGGGAATTTACAAAGTAAAGGAACCAACTCTGCGCGACCTGCACGGGCGAGCGAAAGAACTCATTCGCCAATTGCAATGGTTTGAAATCGAACACGTGTTGCGCGGCCACAATCGCGAAGCCGATCAACTCGCAAATGAAGCCATGGATAAAGGTTCTGGCGGAAGACCTTTCCGAGATCCGCAAACACCACCGAAGCAGATTAATAAGGAATTCAACGGAATCGTGCGCGGCGGCAAGATCGAATTGCTGGATGGCAGCCTGCCCGAAGGCACAGCCGTGCAGGTGCGCATCAAACCATAAGGTAATTTCCTGATTACTCGTCCTTTACCGGATTGCGCAGAGTACCCACTCCCTGCACACTGACCTCGACCACATTTCCCGCGACCATCGGGCTGACTCCACTCGGAGTTCCGGTCGAGATCAAGTCCCCAGGCAAAAGTGTCATCGCCTGCGCGATATGGCGAATGAGAACATCGAGAGCAAAAATAAAGTCGCGCGTGCTGGCATGTTGTTTCACATTTCCGTTCACCCGCGCCTCAACCTCGACCCCTGCCCAAGGATCAATACCATCCACCACGACCGGCCCGACTGGGCAAAACGTGTCGAATCCTTTCGAGCGTGTCCACTGGCCATCTTTGTTTTGAAGATCACGAGCTGTGACGTCGTTCACGCAGGTGTAACCCAAAATATAAGGCCGGACGTCCTCGTCGGGTCGCACATGCCGGCATTTTTTCCCGATTACCACGCCTAACTCTCCCTCGTGGTCCACCCGGGAAGAAATCCTTGGCCGCAGAATTGTTCCTCCCGGCGCGATCACCGAACTCGGTGGCTTTAAAAAAATCAGCGGTTCGGTCGGCACATCATGCCCAAATTCCGCCGCGTGCTCGCGATAGTTTCGTCCGATGCAAACAATCTTTGACGGTTCTACTGGCGCCAGAAGCTTGGCTTCCTGTAGTGGGATCCCTGAAATTTTTTTGGATCCTGCTTCGGGTGACGTTGGATCAGGCAGCGAGGCCAGGGTTCGGGTGATCTCCTCGCGTCCAGCGACTGTTTCAATCCAACCATACTGAGCAGTTGCGTTGTGCTCGAAGCGGCAATATTTCATGTCTTGATAAGCTGCTGTCTTAAATTGCAGGCAAGCAGGTAGGAAATATGCCAGAAGCTGGTTCACTAACGCAAGCCAGCGAAATCAGAGCAGCCGAAAACAAACCCAATCTGCGACTCAGCATCTCAAAGTTTTGATTTTGTTGAGAACCGCTTCGCCCGCCTGCAGCAAGAAGGCCCAAAGGCAGCGGATAGCGCGAGTTTCATACCTCACACGCGCTTCTCGAGAATGGGAACCGCGACAACGTGGCGATTGGACCGTCTATTCCGCGCAAGAAGCCAGCATCCCCACCTCCCGGACCGGTTCCAGTCGAACGCCGGAAGCACGACCCTGCGCTTGAAGAGCGGCACAAGACGCACGCGCCGAAACCGGTTCCCAAGCACGTTTTTCGCTCGATCGGACTTGGACTGATCACCGGCGCGGCCGATGACGATCCAGTAGCGATCGGAACCTACGCGGCAGCCGGAGCAAAGTTCGGTCCGGCAGTTCTGTGGCTTGCCCCTGTGGCAATGCCCATGATGTTTGCGGTCGTATATCTCTCCTCAAAAATTGGCCAGGTCACAGGGCGTGGGCTGTTCGCGGTGATGCGGCAACATTACTCGCGCTGGCTGGTGCTTGCGTTCCTCGCGACCATGCTCATAGGAAACACGATTGAAGCGGGCGCCGATATCGGCGGTATGGCGACCGCTTTGCACCTTGTCGTCCCCATTCCACCTGCCGTCATCGTGGTCTTGGTTACGATGAGCGTCCTGGCCCTGCAAATTTGGGGATCCTACACTTCGATTCGCGACATTTTTCGCTGGCTGGCCCTCGCATTGCTTGCGTACCTCGCGTCTGCCCTTTTGGCGCATCCGGGATGGAGCGAAACCTTGAAAGCAACGCTGGTTCCTCATGTGCGCATGGATCGCGGCTTTCTTGAGATCGTGGTCGCGGTAATCGGCAGCTCGCTTTCCGCTTACCTCTACACGTGGCAATCGAACCAGGAGGTGGAAGAAGATATTTCGATGGGCCGCCGTCGTCTGATTGACCGTATGGGTACGACCAAGGCCGAGCTCAGTCACTCCAGGCACGACGTTGCGCTTGGGATGTTTGTATCCAGTTTGGTGATGTATTCCATTATTCTTTCGACCGGTGCCACGCTGTTCCGGGCGGGCAAGTTCGACATCAACACTGCTGCCGAGGCCGCGCTGGCCCTGAGGCCACTGGCTGGAAAGTTTGCCGAGTTGCTGTTCACCATCGGCCTCTTCGGCGTAGGCTTTGTTGCCGTTCCGGTCATGACTGCAGGCGCCGCCTATGATTTTTGCCAGACCTTCCGTGTGAAGCACGGGCTTCATACTCCCCCGCGGCAAGCGCGCGGGTTTTATGCGGTGATTGCCGTGGTTACCGCGGTGGCAATGGGTATGAACTTTTTAGGTATCAATCCTATGAAGGCGTTGGTGTGGGCGGGCATTGTGCAGGGCCTGTCAACGCCATTTCTGATGCTGCTGCTCATGCGCATGACTAATAACCGCCGCATCATGGGACGCTGGGTCAACACGCCGGTGCTGAACATTCTGGGATGGATTACCACCAGCGCCATATTCGCGGCGACCGCCGGCTTGATCTACTTCTGGATCAGGTGAGATTCGGAATAACTCTTGCGCTTCGTCTTCCTATTGTTCGGGAACAGTTTCGCTTGCTTCTTCGGACCGCGGGCTTTCGTTGCCGCGCACGTCGACGGCGGAAACGGAATACAGATACTCGTGGCCGGGAAGCACATTCGAATCGCGGAATGCCGGGGCTTTGATTAATTCATTATTGAGTTTTACTGGTTGTCCACCCGGTTGGCGACGATAGATGTTGTATCCCGCAAGATCCCTTTCAGTGTTTGCTTTCCAGACAAGATCGATAAACGGCTTCTGCCCTGGACCGGAGAAAACAGCTTGCAGGCCGCTCGGAGTTGCCGGTGGAAAGATGTCGTTCGCAATTACTCGGACTGTGGGCGAATCGTCACCTTCGACCTGCTCGGTGCCGGTCGCTTGCTGAACCTCAGTGACAACTGTTACGCGATACTCGTAGGTTTTCTGCCATTCGAAATTCTTGTCGAGCAGAGTCGGATGGGGCTCGTCCCTGACTGGAAGTTCGCCGGCGATTGACTGCTTGTTCGTTTGCACAGCGCGGCGATAAACACGATAGAGATACTGGATGCCTGGGATTTCCTTACTCGGCGTTACCGGATTCCAAGTTAGCGTGACTCCCTCGGCCGACAAGTGGGCAGCGAAATCCGTGGGCGCAGGTAGAGTGGGCGCCGAAGGGACCTGCACTTGATTCGATAGTCCGGCGGTCCTTCCGTAGGAATTCAAAACATTGACCGAGTAGACCAGATTCTCGGTTGGCGATTGCATTTCTAATTCTGGCGAAAGTTGATCGGTGTAGCTGGCCTGCGGAGTGGCCGGTTGTTGAGCGCGTGAATTTTTCCGCGATCTGGATTTTTTCGGAACTCTTGCCCGGCTGACTGGCGTTGGCAGCTCAAAAATTGGCGTTCCACATTGGTTCATTGGGGCGCCGATAGTCCGGCAGATCTGCGTCACTCCCGTGTGGCGGAAGGCATGGTGGTCGGTGGTTTCAGTCGGCACTGACCATGTGAGGTGAACTTCGTTCCCTTTGCGGACTGCGGTCAAATCCCGCACGGGACGGGCTAATTCGAGCGAAGGTGGCTCGGGGATTCCGGGCGCACCACAGCCGGCGCAAACGGCAAGCACCGCGATGCAGAGGATCGGTCTCAAGTTTCTGCAAGTTCTCATTACTTGTGCTTACTGGCCGCATATTCGGTTTCTATGCAGGGGATGTCGGCACCAACTGTAACGCGATCTTTTGACTCGATGATGACCGGAGCCCGGGGGCGATATTCATTCTTGTAGAAAGTCTTGCCGCACCTCCATAAGTAAAGGCATTTCGGTGCACGCAGGGTTACTACACTGCAATCCCCGTCCTGCCGAAATCCAAACGTGTAGGTCAGTATGTAAGTAGTCGGTAGGGCACAGCTGTCGCAAGTAAATCGTGAAGCTTTGGCGCTCTCGACTGCAGCCGGCGCTAGGAGCGGATGCCCACTTAGCACGCGTACGGACGAGACGGTCCCATCTGGCCGAAGTTGAAGCTCGAGCTTCACATCACCTGAAACCCGTGCCGCCCTCGCCAGGGCAGGATATTTGGGAAGAGAAAGCTGAGCGGGCTCGATATCAACCTGCCCAAGACCGGTTTGCGCAAGGGACTTCCCAATCCCGAAGCTCGAAAATGCAATTGCGATCATTGCAATCGACACGCATCGAGCCTGTCTCATGCATGGGATTTTAGTCGAAGTCGACGGTGCAAACAGAACTACAAGATATAACGAGATAGGTCCTGATCTTTCACAATATCCGAAAGCATCTTGCTTACGTATTCTGCGTCGACAGTAACCTGCTCGCCTTTTTTGTCCGGGGCAGAGAAGCTGATCTCGTCGAGTACGCGTTCCATAATCGTGTGTAGCCGGCGCGCACCAATGTTTTCGGTGCCTTCGTTCACGCGGAACGCGAACCGGGCGACTTCTTCCAACGCGTCTTTCGTGAACTCCAGTTTTACACCTTCGGTCTCAAGCAATGCGGTGTACTGTTTGACGAGCGATGATTTCGGCTCCGTAAGTATTCGGATGAAATCGTCCATGGTGAGCGATTGGAGTTCGACACGGATCGGAAAGCGACCTTGCAGTTCGGGAATCAAGTCGCTTGGTTTTGAAACGTGAAACGCGCCGGCAGCGATGAACAGAATGTGATCTGTCCGCACCATGCCGTAACGGGTGTTGACCGTGGTGCCTTCAACCACCGGCAGAATGTCGCGTTGCACGCCTTCACGCGAAACATCTGGCCCGTGGCCGCCTTCACGGCCTGCGATCTTGTCGATTTCATCGAGAAAAATAATTCCTGAATCTTCCACGCGATCGATGGCGATGCGCGTGACCTGGTCCATATCGATGAGCCGCTGCTCTTCTTCCTGAATCAGGTACTCGAAGGCTTCGTTCACCTTCATCTTCCGTTTTTTGGTGCGCTGGCCGAAGATGTTTGGCAACATGTCCTTGATGTTGACGTCCATCTCTTCGACGCCCTGATTGCTGATGATTTCAAACGATGGAAAATTGCGTTCGCGGACATCAATTTCGACCATGCGGTCATCAAGTTTGCCTTCGCGCAGTTGCTGGCGTAGTTTTTCGCGGGTGCGCGAATAGGAATCACCGGAAGAAGCCTCAAGCGTAAATCCAGCCGGTTCCGGATGCGATTGCGGAGCCGCAGGCGGAAGCAGGATGTCGAGTAAACGTTCCTCAGCATTCAGTTCGGCTTTGTCGGCGACATCTTCGAGTCGTTCTTCGCGCACGTTGTCGATTGCGATCTCGACCAAGTCGCGGATCATTGATTCCACATCACGGCCGACGTAGCCCACTTCGGTAAACTTCGAAGCCTCAACCTTCAGGAACGGCGAATTCGCAAGTTTCGCGAGACGGCGGGCGATTTCTGTTTTGCCCACGCCGGTCGGCCCGATCATGATGATGTTCTTGGGAATTACTTCCTCGGCCATATCGGGAGGAAGCTTCTGCCGCCGCATGCGGTTGCGCAGAGCAATAGCGACGGCGCGCTTGGCGTCCTTCTGCCCGACAACATACTTATCGAGCTCGGCGACAATCTCGCGCGGCGTCAGTTCATCGAGCGCGACCTGTTCTTCTTCGGCGGTAGCTGGGAGGTAAATGGCCATAAATGCGGCTCTAGGCTTTAGGCTCTAGGCGTCAGGCCTATCGGTTTTGCTGAAGCCTGAAGCCTAACGCCTGAAGCTGCGTTTAGAGTTCCTCTATCGTCACCTTGTCATTCGTATAGATGCACATTTTGCCGGCAATCTTCATTGCTTCCTCGGCGATTTGACGAGCTGAGAGTTGCGTATGCTCCGCCAGCGCCTGCGCTGCAGCTTGAGCATACGGGCCGCCGCTGCCGATAGCAGCGATTCCGCCATCCGGCTCGATCACGTCGCCTTGCCCGCTCAACAAGAAGGTTTGCTCTTTATCGGATACGAGAAGCAATGCTTCCAAGTGCCGCAAAAATTTATCGGTACGCCAATCTTTAGCGAGCTCGACGGCCGCGCGTCCGATATTTCCATGATACTGCTCGAGCTTGCCCTCAAATCGGCTGAAGAGCGAAAACGCGTCCGCCGTCGATCCCGCGAATCCGGCCAGAATTTTGTCCTGATACAGGCGGCGGATTTTCCTCGCGGAATGTTTGATGACGCCTTCGCCAAGCGTGACCTGTCCGTCTCCGGCCATCACCACATTGCCATTCCGGCGAACACATAGAACTGTAGTGGAGCGAATCAGGCGCTTCTTAGACATGAGAGCGAAACACGAGGACAAGAACCGATTATAGCAGCGAGATAGGAGCGCCTAACGCAGAGCCAACGCAGTCCGGATTGCCTGCTCAATCTGCGCAATTTCGGAATTTGCCAATTTCCCCCAGAACGTCAGCAGCCGAGAAACTGCTATCGCTCGAATCTGCTCGCATTTCGCCACGCTGTCCTTTCGCAAGCCACCAGAGCCTTTGGATATCCTAACGTGGCTGGGGTAAATACGTGTTGGGTTACCTGCATCGGTAAGGGGCACGATGACCACCACCGGGCTATTTGCATTGATAGCATCGCGGGTGACGACTACAACGGGTCTTGTGCCAGCCTGTTCGCTACCTTCAATAGGGTCGAGTCGCGTCAGGAAAACATCACCGCGTCGTGGACTTGGATGATCCCTTTTTTCGGGGGCGGTCATTGTTGGCCGTGGCATTTGCGATTTGGTACGCCTCCCAGTCACTGCTCTCAAACGAGCGGGTTAGAGCCAGGGCCTCTGCCTGATACTGTTTGTCTTGCCCCATCTCCGCAAAAGCTTCGTCAATCTCCTGCTCTCTTATTTGCCGCAGTTTCTCTTCGACTGCCTCCACTAAAAAGTCATTCATGCTGGCTGCCGCGCCGGCCTGTCGCACCGCCGTGCGCGCCTCCTCATACAGGACACGAGGCAGTCGCACCGTGGTAGTTTGCAATTCGGCATTAAGTTTCATGCAAAATATGCTATCACAACTGATATCAGAAATAAAACTAGTCAGCGTGCACTGTCTCCCTGCTTCCCGCCAACAGCTGCCTGAGCACATACTGCAGAATTCCGCCGTTCGCGTAATACAGCGCTTCTTGTGGAGTATCGATTCGCAGGAGCGTCTCGAACTCCTTTGTCTCTTTGCCTTTTTTGGCACGTACTGAGAGACCACCCCCGGCTGAGAACTTCTCGATCGCCTCGCGAATCCCTTTGATCTCGAATACTTCTTCGCCGGTCAGTCCGAGCGACTGCGCGTTTTCACCGGCCATAAACTGTAGCGGCAGGATTCCCATCCCGACCAAGTTGGAGCGGTGAATGCGCTCGTAGCTTTCGGCAATGACCGCGTGCACTCCCAGCAACCGCGGGCCTTTTGCCGCCCAATCGCGCGACGATCCTGAGCCGTATTCCTTGCCGGCGATGATGATCAGCGGCAGGCCTTCAGCAATGTATTTTTCCGAGGCTTCAAAGACCGTCATCTCCGCGCCATCGGGCAGGTGTTTCGTGAATCCGCCTTCCAGATTTGGCACCATCTTGTTTCGCAATCGAACATTGGCGAACGTTCCCCGCACCATCACTTCGTGATTTCCGCGGCGCGATCCGTAGGAATTGAAATCCGCCGGCTTCACTCCGTGTTCCTGCAGGAACTTTCCAGCAGGGCTGTCTTTCTTGATCGATCCTGCGGGAGAAATGTGGTCGGTGGTGACGCTGTCGCCGAGCACGGCGAGTACACGGGCTTTCTTGATGTCGTTTACCGCTGACGGCTTCAACTCCATGCCGTCGAAATATGGCGCGCGCTGGATGTAGGTTGAGTCGTTATCCCATGCGTAAGTTTCGCCTTTGGGCACCGTGAGGGACCGCCAGTGTTCATCGCCGGCAAAAACCTCACCGTAGCTCTTGCGGAACATGGCCGAAGAAATTGAGTGCTCTACCATTTCATCGACTTCGCGCTGCGTAGGCCAGATATCGGCGAGATAGACAGGCTTGCCTTCGCGGTCCTTGCCAAGCGCGTCTTTTCGTAGATCGACATCAATTCGACCCGCCAGCGCGAATGCCACGACCAGCGGCGGGGACATCAGATAATTCGCACGCACGTCGGGATTGATTCGGCCCTCGAAATTTCTATTTCCCGAAAGAACGGACGCAACCACGAGATTCTTGCGGTCGATTTCTTCGGAGATTTCCTGCGGCAGCGGCCCCGAATTTCCAATGCATGTTGTGCAGCCGTACCCGACCAGGTGAAACTTCAACTTCTCTAGATACGGCATCAGTCCTGCGTTTTCGAGGTAATCGCGCACGACTTTCGAGCCCGGCGCGAGCGACGTCTTCACCCAATCGGGAACTTGCAATCCGCGCTCGACCGCTTTTTTTGCGAGCAGGCCGGCGGCGAGCATCACTGACGGATTCGAGGTATTCGTGCAGCTGGTGATCGCCGCGATTACGACTTTGCCGTGGCTCAAATGACCATTGCCCGAAACTGCTTCCGCCTGCGCTTTGCCCGGCTTTATGAGCGAGGGCAGAGCGCTCTCGAAGGACTCTTTTGCGTTCGAAAGCGGCACTCTGTCTTGCGGGCGCTTCGGGCCTGCCAAACTGGGTTCAACGGACGCGAGATCCAGCATCAGCAGCTCCGAATACTCCGCTTCAGGCGTGTTCTCATCACGGAACAGCCCCTGCTCACGGCAATATGCCTCGACCAGAGCAATTTGCTCATCGGAGCGTCCGGTCAGGCGCAAATAATTCAGCGTCTCGCGATCGATGGGGAAAATTCCGCACGTCGCGCCATACTCCGGTGACATGTTGCCGATGGTGGCGCGATCCGCTAGCGGAAGATCTTTGAGCCCCGGGCCAAAATATTCGACGAACTTTCCGACAACGCCGTGCTTGCGCAGCATTTCGGTGATGGTCAGAACGAGATCAGTTGCGGTTGCTCCTTCACGGAGACGTCCAGTCAGCTTGACGCCGACAACCTGCGGAATCAGCATGGAGACGGGCTGGCCGAGCATCGCCGCTTCCGCTTCAATTCCGCCCACGCCCCAACCCAGCACGCCAAGGCCGTTGATCATCGTCGTGTGCGAATCGGTACCGACCAGCGTGTCGGGATAGGCAGTGCGCTTGCCGCCGCTCTCTTTAACGAAAACCACGCGCGCCAAATATTCGAGATTGACCTGATGCACAATTCCCGTATCCGGCGGCACAATGGCCATATTGCGAAACGAAGTCTGGCCCCAGCGCAGGAAAGCGTAGCGTTCTTTGTTGCGCAGGAATTCAAGCTCAGCGTTCAGCGCCAGCGCGGTTGGCTTGCCGAATTCGTCCACCTGGACCGAGTGGTCGATGACGAGCTCGGCTGGCTGGAGCGGATTGATCAACTTGGGATCACCGCCGAGCGTTCTCATTGCATCGCGCATCGCGGCCAAGTCGACGACCGCGGGAACGCCGGTGAAGTCCTGCATCAGCACGCGGCTGGGCGTGAAAGCAATTTCTTTCTCGGAATTGGTTTTGCTGTCCCACGACGCCAGCGCTCGAATATCTTCGGGCTTTACATTGCGCCCATCTTCCGTGCGCAGCAGATTCTCAAGCAGAATGCGGAGAGAAAATGGCAGGTGCTCAGTGGAAATCCCTGACTGGTCGAGCGAATCGAGCCGGAAGATTTCGTATTCCTTGCCGCCAACTTTAAACGTAGAACGCGAACGAAAGCTATCCATAAAGCAGCCTTCCTATAAATTTATCGGGAGAGCAACTAACTAGTTTAGCCGTTCGCAAAGAAGTTGTGTGATGCGAAAGCTGGGTCAAGATGTCCATTCCAAGCTGATTCGGCAATGAGAAGTCTGCTGTTCTCGTTAGATTGACGTAACCGAAAACTGCGGATTCCTCGACTGCGAGAATCGTTTATGGCTGAACGATCCTCTTCGCTCGGAACGAGAACAAAACTAAGAGGCCGGTTGCTATTTCGCCCTCAGCAGCAGCACCGGCACGCTGATGTTGTGCTGAACCCGGCTGGCGGTCGTGCCTAAAAACAGATCACCAAGAAAGCGGTGCCCGTGTGTGCTCATAGCAACCAGGTCGCAACCTTTCTGCTCGACCCAGCGGACAATTTCCTTGGCGGGATCCCCGTATGCGAGCTCAGCCTGGGCCGGGATCGCGTCAGCGTCAAACTCCGCGCGCACCTTCTGCAAATAATCGGTATCCTCCGTTATCTCCTGGCTGACCGCATCTCTTCCATAAGTTCGCGCCGCCCAGCCGTCGGCCACGTGCAGCAGCACAACCCGGCTGTGCGCCAGCTTGGCAAGGCGCTTCACGTGATCGACGATGGCCCGGTCGGTCGCCGTGCCATCGAGCGTCACCAGAATTGTGTTGTACATGGCTGGCGGCCCCTATCCGCCGACAATCACATGCCACGCCGAGTGCAGCGATTCGGGCAGTCCCCAAATATCAATTACGGTAATCAGAAGGGCGCTTGCCCATCCGGCGATCATCAA
>DATIYR010000177.1:0-19348 GCA_035517535.1 Terriglobales bacterium | reverse complement strand
TGGCTTTCCAATTGAGGGTAAGCCCCGTGTTTGTGTTCATCGTGATTGCTATTGGTCCATCGAATGCGAGTGCTGGTGGCGGAGGCGAGACTTTTATAATCGCGCCGGGCCATGGCTGGTCGAAGACGTCGCCATATTCATCGTATGCGGTAAAGGTGATCGCGTACGTTTGGTCTGCTTGAGGAACCGCTATCGTGAAGTTGTGGGACCCGCTATAGGGGGTTCCATTGGGAACACCGAGAGTATCAAGAGCTCCGTCCCCGCCGCCATCTATGATCTGACCGTACGTACCAGTGGACGCATCCGTCTGTTGCTTGTAGTGCAGTTTCACGTAACTCTTGAATCCTGGTGGCAACGCTGAGGCCGGATCAAGGTTGACCGTTACGACGATGGTGGTAGGGCCTGTGGCAAGTGCCTTCATCGTTGGTGCAAACGGTACAAAGGCGGGGGTTGTAACGGAAAAGCTTTTTGAAAGCCTAGGCATAGGTTTACCCGACGCGTCCAGGACCGAGGCCTGGAAATTATGAACTCTGGAGGGGGATAAGTTCGTAAATTTCACATGATGGTCAATCCCAACATCGGATAATGTTTTATTGTCAGTTGTGTCAGTCACCCGAATGTTTGCATATACGTCGGTCACCAGATGAAGGATAACCGTCGTAGGTCCTACCAAGTCCGGGCCCCGATAATCAAACTGTTGTGCCGATTGTTTCTGTACAAGCGTCTTTCGATCGTTCTGACATCCACTAAGCTCGCTTTGCAGGTTAAGCTTATCGGTCTGCAGTCCCAAAATCTGTGTCTGATAGCCCTTTAGGGTCGTGAGAAAAGAAAGATCCAGCAGATAAGACGGCGTATCGATTAGTGTCTGGCCCGATGGATCCCGTAATGTGACAGACAATCGGACAGAGTCCTGACCGGCGAGCACATTGAAATCCAGGGGTATCGTCGCTGTTTGTGATGGAACGGCACCTAAGGAAAGCATCGCGGGAGGTTGGGAGCTTGTGATGCCCCTACTTGTGGTCACCATCGAGTAAGTCGATAGTGTGTAGGAATGAATATCACTGTCAAATGTAAAAATCACTTGAGGCGCTCCATTGGAGCTAACAGCCGAAATCGAGACCAAATGAACGACCGGCAGTGTGGCGACTTGGGCGCCAGAGGGAAGAACATCAATGTAAAACAGTAGGATCACTGCAATGGCTCCGAATGCTGCCCGAAATTTGTGAGTCATGTTGTCCTCCGCGTTAACTTTCAAGTGAGTTGCTATTGGCAGCACAGAACGATGACTCCACGACACTACTGCGATTGTCAGTGGCGATGCGACGCAACCACAGAGTAAAGTCCTCAAACTAGACTGTGCTGCGAATAACCTAGCTGAACCTTGGGTACGCCTCGAACGGCGTGGAAACCTAAGACGAAACGCGGCGCATTTGAGGCGCGCGGGTTATAGATCAAAACCCTCGACTGTCAAGAACGAAATCGGATTTTGTTACAAAATCCTCAAAATGAGAGTGGCCGATGTCTGAGAAGGTCTGCCACTTTGGAAAGCGCTCGGCAAATGGGAACTCGTCACCGATTCGTCACCAGGACCGAGCGATTTTCGACTTGAAGTTGGAGATGTGGATATCGGAAAAGCAAGGGAGCTAAAGGGGTTAAGGTTTGTACAACCTGATTTGACAAGGGAGAAGTCTGATGCCTGTTCCGTTTTCGTAACAATCAATGGATTTTCTTTCGGCAGCTCTCTGCCGCCGTATCATCCTGCTCTCGATGGTCATCCCCCAAGGGACTCTACGCCGTAACCGGGTTAAACATGGTGGTCGATTGTGGCTGCAGAACATGAACGTTCTCTTAAGATAACGGCGGGTGTAAGCTAAAGTGCCGCGCGGGGGTGGGTAAAGGAAAACACGATGAAAAAGTCTGTTTCATTTTTAGCCGCCACCATCGCACTGACTCTTTTGTTTTATCTACTGGCTTATTTCTTCTTGCCGCCACCTCCGCCATCAGCTTCAATGATGGTGCTGTTTGCCGGGATTGCCGCTGTGCTGGTTTGGATTCTGCGGGTAGCGTTTCGTAGGGTAATCTCAAGAAAAACTCAGCACCGTGTTTTAGTCCTCGTAGGCTTAATGTTTGCATCTGCGTACCCCATCCACCTTACGGCTCCGTTATTTGCGGACACTGGGTCGAATTCTTCCCTGAGTACAATCTGCAAATTTCAGAGCGGGCCAAAGGCCGGTACCACTTACGACTATGCTTCCTCTGCGGCTGTACCGGTGGGAACTCCTTGTACGGACGGGCAGGGAAGCATCGGCGTAATCATTAGTCGGAGCTCTGCTTCGAGCGGAGGCTCTGGTTCGAACGGAAGCTCTGGTTCGAGCAGTACAGCCGCTTCGGATCATTCATCAGAGCCAAGTGAGACCATGCCCCGCGTAACAGGGATCGGAACTTTGTTGCGCAATCGGGCTGAAGAGCCGGGCTATGGCCTTTACAGTTACGCGTTATTGAAGCACGCGCCAGACAACGACGAATTGCGGAAATATCGATCTTTTTTCACTGCATTGATGGCGCTGCCCTCCGCAACTGACCTGGCAAGGTACCTGCCCAAAAAGAGGATCAACATCACATATCTGCTGTTGACTTCCGTGCCGAGAGACTGGGATCAACAATCAAGCAGTCAGCGGCTGGACTATGTCATTTCGCATTATGACTATGCTCGCTGCGCTGCAATGTTAGCTAGCCTTCCACGGCGCACTGGCACAGGACCGGTAATTGCTTCTGGGTTAGCGCCTATGAGTCTCGATCGGCACCCTCATCCTGTGCTTGTGCAGGATCTAAGCACCGCACAGCCTGTTTTGATGGCAGATTATGTGAGCACATTTGTTGCTCTGGCATCGAGAGAACGCTTTTGGCAGCCGAGCATGCTTGAGACGTTTACACTGGAATTACGGAATTTCTTAGAGGTTGCGGCGAGTGGTGTAGGTATGAGCCAGGATGCGGTTCAATCTTGGGTGCGCTACTTCCGATAAAAATCGGAGAACACTTCCGACGATATCGCATTTCCTCGAAGGCAATTCGCGTATCCACGTAGCCGAGCAAGAATTTTACGAGCGCATACAAGAACTCGTCACCAATTCGTCACCAAAACTCGCCTAGTTCGACCCGATTTCGGAGAGAGAACAAGCGGAAAAGCAAGGAAGCTAAGGGTTTAGTGTTTGTACAACCTGATTTGACACGGTAGAGGTCTGGGGTTCGAGTCCCCACGTGCCTACCATTCCTCCAACGATTTGCAGAGCTGTCATTTCAGCTTTTCACTGCACCCGCAATGTCGCACCCGCAATGTTCGGAGTTCCGAACGTAGCAACGTTTGGTCGGAATCGGTGTGGAAAATCGTGTTCTGGTTTCGTAAAATGGCCTTATTGGCCGCCATTCGCACAGGGCTCCAGATCATTCGCAACGCAGAGCGACCATGGGTTCTATACCGGCGGCGCGCCGCGCGGGCAGGACGGCAGCGACAAATGCAGCAGCAGCGAGGATAGCTGTTGTGGCGACAAGGACCTCAGGATCCCACGGCCGGACACCGAATAACTGGCCAGCCATGAAGTGTCCGGCAAGGATGGCGGCGGGCATGCCGATGAGAAGACCTATGCCGGCCTGAAGAAATGCGCTTCGAAGGACCATCTTTAAGATACCGCTACGGTCGGAACCGAGGGCCATGCGGATGCCAATCTCGCCGGTTCGCTGCGCGACCGAATAAGCCGTAACGCCGTAGAGACCGATAGCGGCCAAGACGAGCGCAAGCACTCCGAAGATGGAAGTGAGTTGCACGACCAGTTCCTGCTCCGCGAACTGATCGTGCACCTGGGCGGCGAAGGTTCCAAAGTCGATCACGGTGAGGTTTGGATTGATCTGCATGAGAGCGTGGCGGACCTGAGCTTCGAAACCGGGCAGCTGTCCGACAGTCTCAATCTCAATAGCGCCCATCTCCAGGTGCGAGACGTTTTCGAACGCGACCTCGTCGTTGTCCTGGTATTTCGCCCACTGTGCGGCGGGAAGAAAGAACATAGGCCGGATGTGGTCGTCGGGGCTCCAGTACTGTGTATCTTCGGTGACGCCGACGATTTCGAAGTTGCCGGCATATTTCGGATCGA
This sequence comes from Terriglobales bacterium, assembly GCA_035517535.1. GTDB lineage: Bacteria > Acidobacteriota > Terriglobia > Terriglobales > Acidobacteriaceae > Gp1-AA145. Next base: position 15,203 of record DATIYR010000177.1, on the reverse strand, counting down.
GATCGCCAAAGTGGTGACCTATGGCGTCGCCGTTCTTGAAAAATTTGCGCGCGAAGGTCTGATTAACCACGGCGATGAGACGACCGGAGGTGTTGTCTTGCTCGGTGATACCACGGCCGGCAATGATTTTTGTGCCGACTGTATCGAAGTAAGTGGGGCTGACGCGATCCCAGGAGGCGCTGTTGAAGTCGCTGCCTGGGGGTGGCGGGGCCTGGCCTTCAATGAAGACCCCATTGCCCCAGTTGTCGCCTTCCATCGGGCTGTAGAGCGAGTAGCTCACCTGTTTGACGCCAGGAATTGCGGCGAGCGTGTCATGGAGCTGGCGGAAGAAGGCATCGGCTTGGGGAGCCTGGTAGCCGGCCATTTGCGGATCAATACGGAGGATGTAACGGTTTTCAGTTTCGAAGCCGAAGTGTTGGTGCTGGAGATTGGTCAGTGAGCGAATGAGAAGTGCGGCGGCGCAGAGCAGCGCCAGAGACACCGCCGCCTGCAGGATGACGAGAATCTTCTGAGTCCAGAGGCCGCTGTGGCGGATGGAGCGGTTGCCCTCGCGCACGGCATCAATAGGATCGGTGCTGGCGGTCATCCACGCGGGCGCCACGCCGAACAGCACGCCGGTCGCAAGCGAGACGGCGAAGGCGAAGCCGAGCACCGGCAGCGAGGGTGCGGCTTGGATCGGCAAATAACTTTTGCCGGCGACCAGATGGACGATTAAACGAGCGCCTCCGTACGCCACAGCGAGGCCGGCAAGCCCGCCGAATACGGCGAGAACCACACTTTCAGTGAGCGCCTGACGCACCAGGCAGCGGCGCGGCGCCCCGAGGGCACAGCGTACAGCGGTCTGGCTCCTACGCGCCGTGCCGCGGACGAGCATCAGGTTGGCGAGGTTGGCGCAGGCAATCAGGAGGACGAAGCTGGAGATCCACATGAGCAGGTGCAGGCCTGACTTGTATGTGTCCTGCATCTGCTGCACGCCTCCGCCTCCGGGAGCGAGGTGCAGCGTCTGCTTCGGGATCAGCGTGTCATCGCGTTTCTCGACCTTGCTGATGGGACTGAGCAGGAACTGACGCAGCTCGACCTGGAGGTGTGCCTCCATCTGCTTCAGGTTCGCTCCCGGCTGGATGCGGCCGATGAGGTTGAGCCACTGCAGCTCGGGCCTGTCGAGAACGTCGAAGCTGCCAGACTCGATGAGGGGAGAATCGTTGAGCGGAATCCAAAAGGAGTCGGGATCAGCGGTAAGGCGATCGCCGAAGAAGCCGGGTGGTGCGACGCCCACGACCGTGAACGCCCGACCATTCATGAGGAATGGAGCGCCGATGACGGTGCGGTCTTGACCGAAGTTCCGCTGCCAAGTGCGATAGCTGATGACAGCAACCGGGAGCGCACCCTTCTGGTCGTCAGAGGGCTGGAGCAGACGGCCGGCCCATGCACTGAGGCCGAGGACTTCAAAAGCATTGCCGGAAACAAATTGAGCCTCGAAGGGCTCCGAAGGGCGATTACTGCCGGCGCGACGCACGCCGATCTCACTGCGGCCCGACTGAAAGGCAGCCAGTGATGCGAAACCTGGAGTGTGGTCGCGGAACTCACGATACTGCTCGGTCGAGAATAGCGACCAATCATCTTGCATACCGCCGTTGATACAGCAGTTCTCATTGTCGCCTATGCGGATGAGCTCGCTGGGTCGCCTGACTGGCAGCGACTTGAGCAGCACGGCATGGATCAGGGTGAAGACGGCGGTAGTGGCTCCGATGCCGAGTGCGAGCGTGAGAATAGCCGTGACAGTGAAGCCGGGTGTTTTGAGGAACTGCCGCAGCGCGTAACGGATGTCGTCAAGCATAAAGATAGGACGTCCGACCTTTACGATGGTTATACGAGATTTGTACCCAGCGGTTCCAATTTACACGAGGACTGGGCTAGTGCACCGGACCGACCCGATCGGCAGCCTAGCACCATGAAGCGTGACACGCAGAACCGCGATGCATCGGTGGAGCAAGCGAGGGCCTAGCCGCAGGTACCTACTGAATGAACAATGCTCGCAAATCTCCACTAACGGATGCTCCCTAGGTTGAGTTCCCAGGTTTCTGCGGTAAGGTCTTTACCGAAGCTGTGATGCTTCTGTTCGCGCACCACGTGCAAATTTCATTTTTTATGATCCCGAGACCTCTACTCTCCGCTAGACTGCCATGCTGTAAGTGAGCAGAATCCCGCATGGCTGAATGCGCCGCCAACACCGAGTCTGATTCTCTGAAAACATGAGAAAACAGTTTGATTGAAATTGGAGGTCTGCCGAAGTGCATCTCTTAATTGTCGAGGACGACTCCAGGATGTCGAACGTCCTCAAAAGAGGACTTGAAGAGGAGAATCACCGGGTTAGCATCGCGCATGACGGCGTGTCCGCTGTCGCGTTTTCTGAGTCATGCAGCTTCGACGTAATTATTCTAGACGTGATGTTGCCAACCCTCGATGGCTTTGAAGTCGCGCGCCGTCTGCGACAGAAGCACATACAAACTCCCATACTGATGCTCACCGCTCGCGATGCGGTGCCCGACATAACCACCGGACTCGACAGTGGTGCCGATGACTATCTGACCAAGCCATTTGCTTTTGCAGAACTGCTTGCGCGCATCCGAGCGCTAGCCAGACGTGCGCCGGCACCGTTTCCCACAGTTCTAAAAGTTGGCGACCTCACGCTCGATCCACATAGCCACGAAGTTAAACGCGGAAGCCGCGAAATCAAATTGACACCAACCGAATACCGTTTGCTCGAACTACTGATGCGGAATGCTGGGCGGGTGATCCCGCGTTCGGCAATTCTCACCACGGTATGGGGTTTGGAGGGAGAAATAGAGGAGAATACGCTTGATGCTTTTGTCTCTCTGCTCCGTAGCAAAATTAGCAAAGCCACAGAACGGCAGCCGATAGAAACGGTTCGCGGCTTTGGTTATCGCTTTCGGAGGAGTAAATGAGTTTGGGATTATCAATTCGTGCACGGCTTACGGCATGGTACGCAGCCTTGTTTGCCGCATCCCTCATTCTCTTCACCGTTGCCGCGATCGTGCTTATGCGCCAAAGCATTTACATCACGGTTGACGAGGACCTTGCCGATGAAATGAACGCGGTGCAGAAGCTGATCGAAAGCACCAATCCCTCTACCCTCCCAAAGCAAGTTCGCGAACATGCTGAGCTCCAGGCCGGATCGTCCCTGCTTCAGGTTAGCGATGAAAACGGCAACTTCTTATACCGATCACCTCGCCTGCAGGAGCTTGGTGTACCGGCACAGCTGAAGAGATCGCGAAAGTTCGACATTGTCTGGTTTGGCAGGACACCGTTGCGAATGTATTCAGCGGTGCTCAATGAGCAGGGCCGTCGCTTCACGATTCAGGTAGCTGAAGATATGGATGATTATTTCGTGGCGACCGACCGGTACGAGATCCTATTGTTCATCGGCATTCCGGTCTTGTTACTGGTCGCAACCGGGGGCGGCTACTGGCTGAGTAAGCGAGCATTGGCGCCGGTTGACCAGATTACCAGCGCAGCCCAAAGCATCAGTCCAAGCGATCTGGGAGGAAGAGTCGTTGTGCCCGAAACCCGCGATGAGCTGCAGCGGCTGGCCCAGACCCTGAATGCGATGTTGCAGCGTATAGAAGCGGCATTCCGGAGAATGACTCAATTTACCGCCGATGCCAGCCATGAATTGCGCACCCCGATTGCATTAATCCGCACTCGCGCCGAAATTATGTTGCGAAAATCACGTGACAATCAAGAATATCGTGACGCGCTGCACGACATACTTGAAGAGTCAGAGCGCATCACAGGCTTGATCGAAAATCTCATGTTACTTGCGCGCGCAGATGTCGGAACCGAAGGGCTCCACTTCAAACAAGTGAACCTTTGTGAAATCGCGCAGCGAGCGTCCGCTCAGGGAAGGACCTTGGCTGACGCTCGCCAGTTGCAATGGACTGAAACAATTCCTAACGTTCCCGTGTGGGTTACCGCTGATCCAGACTCACTTGGCCGGTTACTGCTGATTCTGATCGACAACGCCGTGAAATATACTCCGGTTCATGGCAGTGTTGCTATTCACGTCACCAGGACAAACGGGCAGGCTCAGGTTGAAGTGCGAGATACAGGCATCGGAATAGCCGAAGCTGATCTGCCTCACGTGTTTGAACGTTTTTACCGCGCAGACTCCGCACGTTCTCGCGATTCCGGGGGCGCCGGATTGGGACTTTCGATTGGACATTGGATAGCAAAAGCCCATCTAGGTGAAATCACTGTGCAGAGCACCCCGGAACGTGGTTCCTCGTTTCATGTGAAATTGCCGCTCTCGAATTGAAATCTCTTCAGCTGATCTTCAGGTTTCGATTCTACGCTCGTACGATGACCCCGGACTCGAATGCCGAAGTGAGGGTTCGCGTCCTGGACAGGGCCGCTCTAATGCTCCAAGCACGCACAGAAGCGGCGCTCTCTTACTTCTCTGAAATTGTTTTGTCGTTCCAAAGCGCCGAGAAACGAGCCCATCTCAGAAGCTTGCGTGACGCGCCAGATCGGAGTGAGGACCGTAGCCATTAAGTACCGTTCTTCTCAGGAGAAAGGAGTTGCCCTTTGAGAATCCTTCATCCAAAGCCCCTTATTTTCGGTGCCAGCATCGTTCTCTGTGTTTTATTTCAGATGGATCCCGCCGCGGCCCAGAAAAAAACTGCGACGGTCGAACTTGCCGAGCTGCCGAATCCGGATCCATCGAAGCCGCCTGTGGTCATTACACTCGCGGATGCGATTGAGCAGGCAGGGAAGGTCAATGCCGATTTCCAGGGTGCGGTGACCGATGCGAAACTAGCCAGTGAAGACCGGGTGCAGGCAAGGAACGCGATTCTTCCGACCGCGAGTTACACTTCGCAAGCGCTGCTCACGCAGGGAAACGGAGGGCGCACCACGATTGGACGATTCGTCACCAATGACGGTGTGCATGTTTACCGGTCGTGGGGTGTTGTGCACGAGGATCTCTCACCTGGCAATTATCTTGGCACCACGTATCGCGAAGCGGCAGCGGCAGCGGCCATGGCCAGTGCGAAAGCCGAGATTGCGAAGCGCGGTTTGACGGTCACGGTAACCAAACTTTATTACGGGCTGGCCGTCGCGCAACGCAAATATGCTACGGCGCAAACCGCGGCGGAAGCCGCCCGGCACTTTTACCAGATCACTCAAGATGAAGAAGCCGTAGGCCAGGTAGCGCATAGCGATGTTCTGCAGGCAGAGATTCAATACCGCCAGCAGGAACAGTTATTCGAAGACGCCAAGCTTCAGATGGAGTCGTCACGGCTTGATCTGGCAGTTTTGTTGTTTCCAACGCTCAGTGAAAATTTCAGCATTGTCGACGATATGGATTCGGCCCCAGCGTTGCCATCGTTTACGGAGGCCCGGCGCATGGCAGGGGACAAGAATCCCGATCTGCGCGTGGCGATGGAGGAGCTGCGTCACGCAAATCTCGGTGTTGTTGCCGCCAGAGGCGCTTTCCTGCCATCGTTTTTTGCCGATGCGGATTACGGGATTGAAGCGAACGCATATGCGCTGCACAGTCCGAATATCGAAGAACCGCGGGCTGGAGTTCTTCCGAACCTCGGCTATTTCATTACCGTCGGAGTGAACGTGCCGGTGTGGGATTGGGGCACTCTGCGAAGCAAATTGCGTCAGGAAGAATTCAAGCGCGAACAGGCAAAAGCAGAACTGAGCCAGACCCAGCGCGAAATGCTGAACGTTTTATACAGCTCGTACAACGAAGCGGCAGTCGCTCGCAGCGCGGTGGAGGAAACGCGACAGACGGCGGACCTTGCGGCTGAGAGCTTGCGCTTGACCGACCTTCGCTACAAAGCGGGAACATCGACCGCATTGGATGTAGTGGTTGCCGAGAACACTTTGACGCAGACACGAAATGCATACAATGACGCCCAGGTTCGCTACCGTGTAGCGGTGGCGACTTTGCAAGCGGTAACGGGCAATTTCTGACGACAAGTTATGGCTTGCGCTGATCTGGAACGACGACACATCCCATCTTGGCCAGGGTATGCGGCCTCGAGCGCTGTCAGGTATGGCAGTTTTGTGTTGGCTACCTTTGTTCTCAGCATTACGTTTTTCGCTTTAGGTTGCTCGCGCAGCGAGGAAAAACAATCCACCCCCGCGGTTTCGGTGCAGGCCGCTACGGTTAAGACCCAAACCATTGAGGATGAAATCTCAACTGATGCGATCCTATATCCGCGTGATGAGTCCGCGATTGTGCCCAGGGTGGCTGGGCCAATCAGGAAATTCTACGTGAGCCGCGGCAGCCGGGTTCACGCAGGAGAAGTGGTCGCGACGATCGAAGATTCGGACCTGAAGGGCGCGCTTACGGAGAGTCAAGGTGCATATCAGCAAGCACAGGCTACTTACAACAGCGCAACACAGTCTGCCGAGCACGATTTGAAAATCGCCAAAGAGCAATTTGACGCGGCACAATCCCTATACGACAGCCGCGTGACTCTTTACAAACAAGGAGCGGCAGCGCAAAAGGATGTTCAGGATGCGCAGATTGCACTGTCGCAGGCCAGCAATCAATATGATCTCGCGAAAAAGCAATATAACCTGAAGTTGGCCGAGGGGCAGCTGACTTCAGCTAGGGGCAGGCTCGCCAGTGCGCAAGCGCAAGTGGATTATGGCACCATCGTGAGCCCAATCAATGGTGTCGTTACGGATCGTCCCTTCTTTGCAGGGGACACGCCGCCAGCCGGTGCTCCCATTCTTACCGTAATGGATTTATCGAAAGTAGTAGCGCGCGCGTACCTGACGGCGGCGCAGGCGACGCAGTTGCGCGTTGGCGACCCCGCATCTCTCCTCGCGGGGAACGCCGACACGAAGATCGAAGGCAAAGTCACGGTGGTAAGCCCGGCGCTCGATCCCAACAGCACGACGGTTCAAGTTTGGGTTGAGGCTCCCAATCCCGGTGGACGGCTGAAACCCGGGTCAACTGTCGGCGTGAAGATCGTCGCCAGGACGGTGAAAGATGCATTGGTCGTGCCCGCTGAAGCAGTTTTGACCGCAACCGACGGAGCGACTTCCGTCATGGTAATCGGCCAGGACCAGGTCGCTCATCGGACTATCGTCAAGACAGGCATTCGCCAGGACGGAGAAGTGCAGGTGCTGAGCGGTCTGAAGGCAGGCGATCAGGTAGTCACTCAAGGTGCTTATGGCCTGAGCGGCGGCGCAAAAGTAACCATTGCAAAACCGGCGGACCTTGGCGCTCAAGACAACTAGCCGTAAATCGACCTATGGCGAGCTCAAATGAAAAAACCTCGGCGGTCATGCAAGCGCATAACCCAGAGGCCGAACGATACTGGTTCGCGCGTGAGCATAAGTCGGTCATTTTTCTGATCGCCACACTCGCCCTGATTGGCGGATACCTGCTTTTCAGCGTGCCTAACGCGGTGTTTCCAACTACAGATTTTCCCCGCATCATGATTTCCGTCGATAACGGAGTCATGCCCATCGATCAGATGCTGGTCACTATCACTCGTCCAATCGAAGAAGCGGTGAGTGGAGTGGAGGGTATCCAGGATGTGAAGTCAGTAACCAGCCGCGGTTCCGCGGGGATTGATCTTTACTTCAGCTGGCGAGCGGACATGTTTCGAACCCTGGAGCGCGTCAATGCCGCATTGGCGCGCCTGGCCGGAACTTTACCGGCAACCGCAAGGATTTCGAGCGCGCAGCTGGAGTTTTCCACTTTCCCAATCATGGGATTTGGCCTCACCTCCGAAACTGTGTCGCAGCGACAGCTCTGGGAGATAGCCACGTATGAAATCAAACCGCGGCTGGCGAGCTTGGCGGGGGTTGGGACGATCGTGATCCAGGGCGGCGAAGCTCCGGAATTTCACATCGTACCGGACCCGGCCAAGTTACGCGCCGCCTCGGTGAACGTCTCCGACATTCTGGCCGCAGTCGATCGTTCAAACATTACCGAGTCTCCCGGACTCTTCGAGCAGAACCACAAACTCTATCTGGGATTGATTTCCGGTCAGGCGCATAATGCTCAGGATATTTCCAAGATCTTCGTCAAGAATTCACCCGGGGGCAGTCCCATCTCCGTGGGTTACGTCAGCCAGGTCACACCTTCGTTTCAACCCAACTTCACCATCGTTACCGCGAATGGCAAACCTGCGGTGCTTATCAACATCAATCGCCAGCGTGGCAGCAACACCTTACAGGTGGCCGATTCCGTCAAAGCGGAGATGAGCCAGTTTGAAAATATATTGCCTCCCGGCGTGCATATCAGCACCTTTTACGATCAATCGTGGATTGTCAGGCAATCGATTCATAGTGTGCGTGACGCAATCGTGATTGGCCTGCTGCTGGCATCGGCGGTTCTGGTTTTGTTTCTACGCGATTGGGGCACTTCGTTCATCGCCGGAATGGTGATTCCAATCAGTCTGCTGGTTACCTTTATCGTGCTGAAGCTTCTCGGCGAGAGTTTCGATTTGATGACCCTGGGAGGAATGGCGGCAGCGGTCGGTCTCATTATCGACGATGCCATCGTGGTTTTGGAAAATGTGACGTTGCATCGTGAAGCGGGAGAGGGAAGATATGAGGCGGTCGCAATGACGCTGCGCGAACTGTCGTTGCCTCTCGTCGGTTCCACCCTGACCCCGATCGTGGTATTTCTCCCTTTGATTGCGATCACGGGAGTTACCGGCGTTTTCTTCCGGGCGATGGCAGTTACGATCGGAGCCGCCTTGCTGACTTCGCTCGCGCTGGCGCTTACCTGGACACCGACCCTCTGCTTATATCTGTTGAAGAAAACCGCCGAAGAGCATCACGCGCCGGATGAGCAGCACGCCGCGGCGGTGGCCTCGTCAGCGGAACGCTCCGGGAGCTCAGATGAAGAGGTGAAACAGGTCGAGATAAACCGATTACTGCGAGCGGAAGAAGAACACTTGATGAAGGGATTTTTCGGAGGCGTGATTCGCTTCTACGAAGAATGGTTTCGGCGCAGTCTCAAACGTCCGGTTTGGATTCCAGCTCTGGCAATTATTCTGATTGTGGTTTCCTACGTCTGCTACCAGCACATTGGATCCGATCTGTTGCCGAAGATGGACGAAGGCAGCTTCATCATTGACTATGTGACTCCGCCCAGCAGTTCGCTCGCGGAGACCAATCGGATGGTCTCGCATATAGTGCAAATCGTGCGATCGCTTCCTGAAGTCGCAAGCACATCTCGTCGTACTGGACTCCAGTTGGGATTGGCCGCGGTGACCGAAGCGAACACCGGAGATATTTCGGTGGATTTGAAAACCGACCGTCACCGCAATATCTGGGCGATCATGGACGAAGTGCGGGCCAAGGTCGCTGACGCAGAGCCGGCGGTTGAAATGGAGTTCACCCAAAAGCTACAGGACATGATCGGGGACCTGACTAACGCCCCGCAGCCGATCGATATCATGATGTTTTCCCCCGATGCCAAGGTGCTCGATGACTTGGCGCCCCAAGTTGCAGATGCAATCGGGAAGATCCAGGTGGATGGACGCAGCCCAGTTGTCGACATCGACAACGGAATTGAATCGACGACCAGCGGGCCGGCCGTCTCCTATGAGGTGAACATGGCGAAAGCCGCGCATGTTGGGTTTACCCCACAAGCCCTGGCCGACGAAACCGAAGCCATGCTCGATGGCGTGCAGGCGCTGCAACCAGTTGTAATTGGCGACCGTCCATATCCCGTGCGGATTCGTTATCCTCCCGCCATTCGCTCTTCGATTGCCGCAATGAACGACACAATGCTGGTGGGGCCCGATGGTCAGATCGCGAACCTGGGTTCGCTAGCGACCATGACGGAACTGCCCGGGCAAACTGAAATTCTGCAAGACAACCAGCAACGCTACGTTGCAGTCACCGCACGGCTTGAAGGTCTCGACATGGGGCACGGCATCATGGAAGTAAAGAAAGTGATTGCCGGAATGCAGCTGCCGGCTTCCATTCGGATCGAATATGGGGGCTTGTACCAGACGCAGCAGCAGTCCTTCCGTGATCTGACGATGGTTTTGTGCATGGCGATTGTTTTCGTGTTTCTCGTCCTGCTATTCGAATTCCGCAATTTTTCGGCGCCGATCTCGATTCTGGTTTCTGCAATTCTGTCGACAGCGGGTGTTTTCGTCGCTCTGCTGATGGTTGGGATTACCTTCAATCTGTCTTCCTTTATGGGTCTAATCATGGTGATCGGCATCGTGGCGAAGAATGGAATCCTGCTGCTGGATGCCCATGAGAAGTTCCTCAGCGCGGGCTATTCCAACGAAGACTCGATCTTCCAGGCGGGCCGTCGAAGGCTGCGGCCGATTGTAATGACCGCAATTGCGGCGGTCGCGGGAATGATTCCGCTGGCGCTAGCCATAGGCGCAGGTTCTGAAATGCTGCAGCCCTTAGCCATCGCGGTCATCGGTGGGCTGGTGATTGCAATGGTCCTCTCCTTATTTGTTACTCCAACTATCTACTTCTACATGACGCGAAAGAAAGCGGGCGCCGCGTCGTAAACGATCTTGACGAAACTTTATGGCGTGTTTTGTAGACCTTTCAGGCCGCACTTTTTCCAGAGTCTTTCCCACGCCCACATTTCGGACATGACGCTGCTGGGAAGCGGGAAGCCGAGCTGATGGGCGAGCATGCATGCTTGTCCGCGATGATGAGCATCATGGGTGATCATGTACGCAAGCATGGCGGGGCAGATGGGCCAGGGTTTTGCCCAGCCATCGCGATGAAATTGCTTGATGCGGCCATCTGAATTGAATGCTTCGGAGAGCATATCTGCGCAGAGCAGGGCGCTGTCCGCGAGCGCCAGTTTCGCTTGGCGCTGCGTGCAGCGGGCGCGGTCGAGTTGCGCAGGTAGTCTGAGATGCGGGGCGGAGAGCCTGATCCACTTGCGGCGAATATTGTGCATGTGAGTGAATATCGCCGCGATTGTGCGTCCATGCCGGCCCGGAGGTTTTGCCCGCCAGGCGTCGGGATGGAGATGCTCAAGGATGATCTGATTCATTTGATCGTTCAGGAGATAGCTTTCTGGTAACGCGTGGAGAAAATTCGAAGTGGGCAAAGCTGGGGTTGAGGACACAACCTGAGTCCGACTTGTGTTTGCAGCTTTCACGATCTGTTTACCAGTTCGTGAGCCCGGCTACACGCGTTTACCAAATAAAGCTCCCGTGGAGTGCAGCACGCCGCGAAGCCGTTTGGTCAAGCTGCTCGCAAACTGCATATCCAGGAGCCCGTCGATCTGACGGGAAAACGATTCGCCATACTTGTACCACCAGACCTTCTTCATGCCGGGTAGTCGGTCCGATGCAACGTATTTAATCCGAACCATCTCTTCCAGGCCGAAGCGGCCATGCGTGCGGCCGATGCCGCTGGATTTGACGCCTCCATGCGGGGCCTCGCTGATGCCGAAGCAGGAGACCGCATCGTTTACCAGCACCGTTCCGGCCGCAATGCGACGGGCGAATGCTTCTCCACGGGCACGGTCGCGCGTCCAGACACTCGCGGCGAGTCCGTATTCGGAGTCGTTGGCCAGGCGAACGGCTTCGTCTTCGGTTTCGAAAGGCATGATCGGGAGCACTGGGCCGAAGGTCTCTTCACGCATGATCTGCATGTTGTGGTTTACGTCCGCGAGCACGGTGGGAGCATAGAAGTTCGGCCCGAGGTCCGGCAGCCACGTTCCTCCGGTCAGCACACGCGCGCCCTGAGCCACTGCATCTTCGACCTGCTGCTCCACAATTCGAAGCTGACGTTCGTGAATCATCGGACCTACGTCGGTTTGTGGATCCATTCCGTTGCCGACCCGGAGCTGTTTTGTTTTCCGGACACAGGCATCGAGAAAAGGTTCATAAATCGAGTGGTGCACGTAACAGCGCTCGACGGAAAGACAGGTCTGGCCGGCGTTCACAAACGCGCCCCAAACGGCGCCGCTCGAGGCGACATCGATATCGGCATCGTCGAGCACAATCATGGGATCTTTTCCGCCGAGTTCTAATACGACCGGAAGCAAACGCGCCGCTGCGATTTGCGCGATTCGCTTGCCGGTAGCAACGCTTCCAGTGAAGATCAGCTTGTCGAGCTCAGAGTTCAGGAGAGCCGCACCGGTTGCGCCGTCACCAACAATTACCTGAAAGACATCTTTGGGAACGCCGGCGCGATGAAACAACTCGGCCAGTTCGAGCGCGATCAGAGAAGTGAATTCCGAAGGCTTCAACACCACCGCGTTTCCGGCAACCAGCGCCGCCAGGCTTTCGGTGGCGGGAATCGAGAAGGGATAATTCCAGGGAGAAATTATTCCGATAACACCATAAGGCTCATGCAGAATGCGCCCCGCCTTTGTTTTCATTGCGAGATTGCCGTGCCGCAATGGCTCCTCGTGAAGCAAGCTATAGCCGTTTTCGATGTAGAAACGAGCGGAATCCAGCGCGACGATTACTTCTGTCGTGAGCGCCTCAACAGACGGCTTTCCGACTTCACTCGTGATCAGCTTCGCAATTTCGGATTTGCGCTCGTGCACCAGATGCTGAAATTTTTTGAGGATGGCAATTCGACGGCGCGTTCCGAGAGCGAACCAGGCGGGATGAGCGCTTCGGGCCCGCATCACCGCGTCACGAACCTCCCTTTCCGACGCGCAGGGGAGTTCACGAACAGTTTCGCCTGTTGCAGGGTTTACCGAACTGACGCAGCGGGGCGCGATCTGGAGATCGGTTGCCATGTATGCATTAGTTGAGGTTTTCGAAAATTCCCGCCGCGCCCATGCCGCCGCCCACGCACATCGTGACCATGCCGTAGCGGGCATTGCGGCGCTTGAGTTCGCGAATCACAGTCGCCGTCAACTTTGCGCCGGTGCAGCCAAGCGGATGACCTAACGCAACCGCGCCGCCATTCGGGTTCACGCGCGCGGGATCGAGAGCAGCTTCTTTGATCACAGCCAGTGACTGTGCCGCGAAAGCCTCGTTCAACTCGATCACCTCGATGTCGGCGAGTTTCAATCCAGCCAGCTTCAGAGCCTTCGGAATTGCGAACACCGGCCCAAGGCCCATTTCCTCTGGCTTGTATCCCGCGGTAGCGAATGAAACAAAGCGCGCCAATGGCTTGATCCCAAGTTGTTTCGCGCGTTCGCCTGACATGACCACTGCCGCTGCAGCGCCATCGGACATCTGCGACGAATTTCCCGCCGTTACCGTGCCCTTCGCGTGGAACGCAGGTTTGAGTCCGAGCAGAGCTTCGAGAGACGTGTCAGCACGCGGACCCTCATCCACTTTGAAAACTATTTCATGTTTCTTGGGCTTAGAACCGTTCGGAGTGGTAAAGCTTACCGGCACGGGCACGGTCTCTTCTTCAAATTTACCCGCCTGAATCGCCGCGATAGCCTTTTGATGACTGTGCAATGAAAATTCATCGGCAGCTTCACGCGTGATGTGAAAGCGTTCAGCGAGCCGCTCCGCCGTCAAACCCATGGAAAGATAAGTGTCGGGATGGTGATCGACGAGCCACGGATTCGGTGAAACCTTGTGCCCGCCCATGGGCACCATCGACATGGATTCAGTTCCGCCGGCGACGATCACTTCTGAGCCACCGCTTGCAATGCGATCGGCTGCCATGGCAATCGCCTGCAATCCGGAAGAGCAGAAGCGATTGATGGTCATCGCGGAAGTTTCAACCGGAAGTCCGGCGCGCAATGACGCTATGCGGGCGACGTTCATTCCTTGCTCGGCTTCGGGCATGGCGCAGCCGAGAATCACGTCTTCTATTTCTTTGTGGTCCAGTTGCGGCACGCGATCGAGCGCGCCTTTGATCGCAACTGCGGCCAATTCATCGGGCCGTGTGGCTCGCAGCGTTCCCTTGAAAGCCCTGCCTACCGGCGTGCGCACAGAAGAGACGAGTACTACTTCGCGCATACCTACCTCCACCATCTATTCTTTTCTCAAGACTACTATGATTTTGAAAAGTTCGTTTGGTGCGTGAAGTCACGGCGAGCGGTGAGTTGGATCACTTGTCAAGACAATAAACAGAAGCTGACACTACAATCGCGTTTGGAGGATTTTTATGAAGCGCATTCATAAGGTGGCAATACTCGGCGCGGGCACTATGGGATCACGAATTGCCGCCCATTTTGCTAATGCCGGGGTGCCGAGTTACTTGCTGGATGTTGTGCCGCCCGATGCCGACGCTCCCCTGCGCAACAAAATTGCCGCCGCCGGCCTGGATGCGGCGAAAAAATCAAAGCCTGCCGCATTTTTCGCGCCATCGCTGGCGCACCTGGTCACAGTCGGGAATTTCGAAGACGATTTGAAGAAATTAGCGGATGTGGACTGGATCATGGAGGCGGTGGTCGAAAACCTCGAGATCAAGCGCGAGCTGCTGAGGAAAGTCGAAGCGGTGCGGCGGCCGGGTACGATCATCACCACCAACACCAGCGGCCTCCCGGTGGGGAAAATTGCGGAAGGCTTCTCGGAAGATTTCCGCCGCTGCTGGTTCGGCACACATTTTTTCAATCCGCCGCGTTACATGCGACTGCTCGAAATCATTCCGACGCCGGAAACTGACCACAACCTGCTTGAGGCGGTGAAGTGGTTCGCGGATGTTCGGCTCGGGAAGGGCGTGGTGTTCGCGAAGGACACGCCGAATTTCATTGCCAATCGCATCGGGACATTCTCCGTGATGAACGTCATGCGATTGATGCAGGAGATGGATCTGACAATTGAAGAAGTAGACGCGCTCACGGGACAGGCCGTGGGATGGCCGAAATCGGCAACGTTTCGAACCATTGATCTTGTTGGGCTCGACATCCTAGGCCACGTGGTCGGGAACATGGCGAAGATCGGCGGCGATGAAGCGGTGCATGCGACGGTCCTGCCTGAGTTCTTCAAGCAGATGCTCGCGCGCAAATGGCTGGGCGATAAGACCAAGGGCGGTTTCTACAAGAAAGCGAAGGGCGGCGAGGGCCATGAGGAGCAACGGCTCGCGCTTGACTGGAAGACGCTGGAATATCATCCGCGGCAGAAGCCAAAATTCCCCGGGCTCGAAATGGCGAAGAACATTGAAGATACTTCGCAGCGCTTGCGCACTTTGCTCGGCCTCGACGGCGGAGGGCCGCAGAAAGGCGATAAAGCCGGAGCGTTTCTCTGGTCATCGCTTTGCGATCTGTGGAACTATTCGGCGAA
>DATIYR010000176.1:0-5735 GCA_035517535.1 Terriglobales bacterium | reverse complement strand
GCGGACTTACGCAAGATGCTTACTGCCAGGCCTGGCTTGTACTGCCGGATTTCTTCGATGTGGGGCTGGACTTCATTTGCCCAGAACTGATCGACAGTACGAGCGATGGCGAGATGCTCTTCGGTTAAATCCTCGTAGGTGAAAATTTCTTCCGCAGCGCGGTCTTCAATCAAGAACGCGCCGCCTTTTGCCTGGAATGGAGTTATAGAAGCAACCGTCATAATTGTTCCAACTATCGTGCAACAAAATTGTGTTAGTCTATATCAGATATTAGTAACTAACGTCAAGCTAAACTAAGTCGAATGCTTCTGTATATTGATCGTTGAAACCCGGCAGCTACGCAGGAATTGTTGCGGCAATCATTCAGCTGGAGAATAGCGAATATGCCCCGTGCTCAAGTTGCACCGATGCGAAGAAGTCAAAACCACAGAGAGGCTGCCCGCCGAAGTGCGCCCACACCCCAGCAGATGCCGGGACTTCGTGAACGGAAAAAAGCTCGCTTGCGGCAGCAGATCGTCGAAACGGCCATCCGCCTGTTCCGCAAACAAGGTTATGAGAACACTCGTGTCGACGATATCGTCAACGTCTTAGAAATCAGCCAGCCGACTTTTTTTCGTTATTTCCCCAGCAAAGATGCGGTCCTGCGTGATGTCGGCCTGCGTGGTTTCGAATGCATTACCGACCGCCTCAAGTCCGAACTCAGCACAGAGGCAAGCACGGCGGAGCACTTGCGTCGGCTCTACCATGCGATGGCACGCGAGGTCGAAAGCGACCGCCCACTTTGGCAAGCCGTGGTTCTATCGGGCGCAATGGATGCGGTGCGCTCCCCCGAGGTCCGCGCGGCCGAGTGTGTTATCGAAGGTCTGCTTCGTGACATTATCGCGAAAGCACAGAAAAGCGGCGAAATTACGAGTGCGTTCCCGGTAGTTCATCTCGCACAGTTTATGGAAGCCCTCTACCGCACCGTGGTCCGACAGTGGACAATTGACCTTACGGGTCCCCACAAATTGACCGAGCGGGTGGATAGCGCGGTTGAATTCTTTCTGCGGGCGGTAAGGCCTTAATCCGCACGCGTAAATTTACGTCTCCTGATTCTCGCATCAAAATCAATGAGAGCCGCAGTTCTGCACCATTTCAAAACGCCGCTGTCGCTCGAAGATGTTGAACGTCCCACCCCTGCTCCCGATGAAGTGCTCATTCAGGTCGAAGCCTGTGGCGCCTGCCACTCCGATGTGCACATCATCGATGGAGACTGGATCCAGCTCTCCGGAATCGTGAAGCGGCCGCTTATTCCCGGCCACGAGATTGTCGGAAGAGTTGCCGAACTGGGCCCTGATGTTGGCAATTTGCAGATTGCCGATCGCGTTGGCGTGCCCTGGATCCACTGGAGCTGTGGAGAATGTGAATTTTGCCGCGCAGGCTGCGAAAACTTGTGCGCCAAGCAGAAGATCACGGGCGTGACCGTGGACGGCGGGTACGCTGAATTTATGAAAGCCCCGGCCAGTCATACGGTGAGAGTTCCAGACCATCTTTCGCCGATTGAAGCCGCTCCGCTTTTTTGCGCCGGCCTCACCGTCTATCGCGCTCTGAAGCAAGCGGGGCCTGTCAGCGGCAAACGTCTTGCCGTTTTTGGAATTGGCGGTTTAGGACATCTTGCGGTGCAACTGGCACGCTGTTTCGGCGCGGAAGTGACTGCAATCGATGTGTCGGACGAAAAGCTGGAACTTGCGAAACAATGCGGCGCTGAACGTGTGCTCAATGCGAGCACCAGCGAAGTCGTCAAACAAGTGCGCCGGCAAGGCGGCATGCACGTTGCGCTGGTGTGTTCGGCGGCGAAAGCAGCCTACGACATGGCTTTCCAATGTGTTCGCCCGACCGGCACTCTCCTCGTCGTTGGCTTGCCCGCAGAAAACATCTGTTTTCCGCCTATCCTCATGTCCGCGCGCGAAATTCGCATTCAGGCGTGCGCGGTCGGCACTCGCCAGGAATTGCGCGAGGTGCTCGCGCTCGCTTCCGAAGGAAAAGTGCGCTGCCAAGCCGCTTCGCGTCCGCTTTCGAACGTTAACGACGTACTGGGCGAATTGCGCGCCGGCAAGGTCAGTGGCCGGATGGTGCTCACTCCATAATCCGCTTCGACCCACCGGTCCCTTCACAGAAAAAATCTTGTCAGCGGATTTTGACACACGATTGTCTTGACGTTAGTCACTATTATGTGATATTTGCTATCACGATTTAGTGGCTTGCACAATCAGCCCCGTCATCATTTGGGTTCAATTGGATTCCAATCGCACGGCTCCGGCGCTATTTCCCCAGCTATGCAAGGAGACTGTCATGAAATCTATGTTATGGGTATCAGTCGGCGTGCTCTTGGCGGCGAGTTTCGCATTGGGTCAGGGTGTCGGATCGTCAGGCGCCATTCGAGGAACGGTCACTGATATGTCCGGAGCCGTGCTGCCGAACGCGACCGTGAATGTTGTCGATCCCCTTACCGGTCTACGCCGCACCCTCCAGACCGATAGCAGGGGTAAATTCGAGGTGACCGGCCTTGCCCCGGCTTCTTACAACGTCAGCGCCGAACTGCACGGTTTTGCCACAGCACTCCGTAAGAGCGTAATTGTTGGCGTAGGGCAAGAGGTCGTTTCTGATTTCCAGCTCAAACCCTCAGAGGTCGCGACAGTGATTGAAGTCACAGGCGAACCGCCGGTTGTCGAAACCCAGCGCGGAAGCCAGGCCGATACCATCACCCAAACTTATATTTCCGATTTGCCCATCGACCGCCGCGACTACCTCACCTTTACCCTGCTCGCGCCCGGCGTTTCAGATTCGATGCGGCTGACCGATGATCAGGATTTTCGTGTGAAACAGACTCCCCAAAGCGGGCTTTCGTTTTACGGCAGCAATGGAAGAGGAAACAGCATCACCGTCGATGGCGGCGAAACTGGAGACGATGCCGGCGGAGTTCGCCTCACCGTGAGCCAGGATGCCGTGCAGGAATTTCAGATCAACCGCAGCAACTACGCCGCCGACCTGGGATCAGCTACCGGCGCATCCATCAACATTGTCACCAAGTCAGGAACCAATAATCTGCATGGAACACTTTATGGCTTTTTCCGCAATGATGCGATGGATGCCCGCAATCCGTTTACATTCAGCCAGGCATTGTCGGTGGGCGAGGTTTTCAATCCCGCCAATCCTGATTCGGTAGGGTCGCCGATCAAGGATTCGCTCAGTCGGCAACAGTTCGGCGGCGCACTAGGGTTCCCAATTAAAAAAGACAAGACTTTCTTGTTTGTTGCTTTCGAAGGCTTGCGGCAGGATGCGCAGAACGCGGTTCCTATTCTGACCAACACCAATGTCTTTCGTCCGACGGCTGCGCAAAACGCGATTATTGCGAACCTGGCTGCGTCCCCCGGCCCCGTGACCTGCTTCACCGGCGTGGTCCTTTCGGGTCCGCAGTGCGCGTTTGCGCTGCAGAGTGTTCTGACGATCAATTCAAATCCCGGCCCGAACCCGTTTGTGAGTCCCGGCCAGGCCGCAATCAATGGATTTCTGGTAAATCAATTTGAGGGTAATGGCGGCGTATTCCCGTATGACACTCGTGAATACCTGGCCTCAGGCCGTCTTGATCACCACTTCGATCCTAACAATCAACTTTCCGTCACCTATCATTACGGGCATGACCTCGAGGAATCTCCGGACGTGCAAAGTCTGACCGGATTCTCTGCCGGCAGCTCAGTCCACAATTACGATCACGACGTCCAGGGCGCGTGGTTCCACATATTCAATCCAGAAGCGCAAAACGAGTTGCGTGTGCAGTGGGATTACAACAGCTTTAACGTGCTTCCCAACGAACCGGCGGAAGTAGGACTGCAGATTCCCGGGTTCATCAATAATCTCGGTTCAAATATTTTCTTACCCAACATCACCATCTTGCGGAGGAACGAATTCGCCGACAATTTCACCCTGATTCGGGGCCGGCACACGATGAAGTTCGGTGGCGATGAGATCCTGCGTGGCAATCACACCGAGTCGCACACGTTCTTCCCGGGGCGCTTCGTCTTTGGCTCACTTCCTGGATTTCTGATCAGCCCACAGCTGGCGACCACAACTATCACTTCCCTGCAGTCATCTTCGTTCGGCCTGCCGGAGCTTTATCAGCAGGGTTTCGGCAATCCTACCTACGGATACTATGCGCGGCCACTTACCTCGTTCTATGGGCAGGACGCCTGGCAGATCGCGTCCAATTTCACGCTGACCTATGGACTGCGCTACGAACTCGATTCGCAGTTCGCTCCCCTGACTACCTACAAAAAAGATTTTGCTCCGCGCGTCTCGTTTGCTTGGGATCCATTCGGGGACCACAAAACTGTGGTTCGCGGTGGCTACGGAATTTTCTACGGTCCGATTGACGCACAGATTCCTGACGTCGATCTCAGCCTCGGGGTTTTGAACAGCAATAAGACCGCCGTGGAAAATGCGTCGGGAGCTGGACAAGTGGCGAACCTGACCGCGACTTGCGGAATTGCGCCCGCCATTCCCGGTAATGGCAACAGCCCGTGCAATCGCGAGATCTCAATCTATGCCGATCCAATCTCCGGAATCCCGGCGTTGGGTCTTCAAGGCGCTCCCGCAATTTTCCAGGGACTGTTTGGCCAAGGATTAATCCAGTGCACAACTCCTACTCCCGGCAACCAGGCCTGCATTACACCTGCGTCCATAGCGCCCTACGGTATTAATGTCACGAACAGCGGCCCAACCGCACCGTTGCAAGCGTTCTTCGTCAATCAACCCGGCTATCGGCCGCCGATCGCGCAACAAGCATCATTTGGAATTGAGCGCGCGATTTCGCCGGGGTTTTCCGTTTCTGTGAGCGGCATCTACTCGCATACTCAGCGGCTGCCCGTCGCCATTGACACCAACTTGCTGCCCGCACCCTTCACGACGGTGCAGCTAGCCAATGGCCAGCTGGTTTCTTACCGCAACTGGAATACGACTGCGGCGGGAGCCGATCCTCTCGGCGGTACGGAGCCAGGCGGGTTGCCGTGCGACCACGTTCAGTGTTTCGTGAATCAGCTGGTTTCTCAAAACAACCAGTACAGCTCGGAAGCGTACGCGCTTTACGAGGGCGGTATTGTGGAAATCAAGAAGCGTTTCAGCGACCACTTTACCGTGTTTGGAAATTACACCTACAGCAAAGCATTCGATACATCCACCGATTACAACAGCGATTACGGCCCGCAGGACCCAACCAACCTGAACCTCGACCGCAGCCTTTCTGCGTTTGATGAACGGCATAAGATTGTGATTGCCGGCGTATTCGATAGTCCTTTCAAGCAGCGTTTTCTGTCGGGATTTCAGTACTCTCCGATTTTCAGCTATCACGCCGGGCATCCGTTTAATTTGCTGGCCGGTGGCGAAGTCAACGGCGACAATCACACAACCAATGAGCGCCCCATCGGCGCGCCCCGCGACACCGGACTCGGACCAAATTATGTCGACTTTGATTCGCGCCTGACCTGGCAACACAAAATCGGTGAGCGGACCAATCTGGAATTCACTGCCGAGGGATTCAATATTGCGAACCATACGAATTTTGCCAGCGTGAATAATGAAGTCGGGCCGCTGTTTGGTTTCCAGCCCGGGTTCACGACGTTCAATGTGCACGGCGTTCGTCCGGGAACTCCGGTAGCGACCGGCGGAACCGTGACGCCGAGCACGCCCCTGGCTTTCACTTC
>DATIYR010000175.1:0-8305 GCA_035517535.1 Terriglobales bacterium | reverse complement strand
GACATCTCCGACCTCACCGGCTTCCCCGAAATGCTCGATGGCCGTGTTAAAACCTTGCATCCCAAAGTTCACGGCGGAATCCTTCATCGCCGCGAAGATCCCGCCCACCGTGCCGCGGTCGCCGAGCACGGCATTGAGCCGATCGACATGGTCGTCGTCAACCTCTACGCCTTCGAAAAAACCGCCGCCAAACAAGGCGTGCATTTCGAGGAGCTCATCGAGAACATCGATATCGGTGGTCCCTCGATGATCCGCTCCGCCGCAAAAAATTTTCACGATGTCGCCATCGTGACCTCGCCCGCGGACTACGACGCGATCGCCGACGAAATGTCCCGCTCCGGCGGAACGCTTTCTTCAGAAACCAAGTGGCGTCTCGCGCAGAAAGCCTTTGCCACCACCGCCGCCTACGATTCCGCCATCGCTTCAACTCTCGAGCGCGTTCACGCCAACGGAAACTTTCAGCTGAAATCCGGCGAAGGATTTCCCGAGAACTTGCGTCTCTCTTTCAAAAAAGTCACCGATCTTCGCTACGGCGAAAATCCGCACCAGAAGGCCGCCATGTATTCTGACGGCTCGCAAACCGGCGTCGCCAACGGCCGCCAGGTCCAGGGCAAGGAGCTTTCCTACAACAATATCGTCGATCTGCAGGCTGCCTGGGATCTCGCGCAGGAATTCGACCAGCCATTTTGCGGAATCATCAAGCACACCAATCCCTGCGGAGCCGCAACCGGCGAGACCCTCGCCGAGGCTTACAAGCGCGCGCTCGAATGTGATCCGGTGTCCGCGTTCGGCGGAGTCATTGGCGTCAATCGTCCGATCGACGCCGCAGCCGCGGAGGAAATGGCAAAATTATTTTTGGAAGTGATCGCCGCACCATCTTTCGACAAAGCCGCGCTCGAGAAATTTTCCGCGAAGAAAAATCTGCGCCTGGTCGAGATCGCCAACAGCCCGCAGAAGTGGGTGCTCAAAAATGTTTCGGGAGGCATGCTCGTGCAGGACGCCGACCTTCACCAGGTCCGCGACTCCGACTTGAAGGTCGTCACCCGGCGTCCGCCCACGCCCGAAGAAAAGCGCGCGCTGCTCTTCGCCTGGAAGATCTGCAAGCACGTTAAGTCGAATGCCATTCTCTACGCCCGCGATGGCCAGACCGTCGGCGTTGGCGCGGGACAGATGAGCCGCGTCGATTCCTGCCGAGTTGGTGCGCAAAAAGCCGTGCTGCCGCTCAAAGGCACCGTGGCTGCTTCCGACGCATTCTTCCCATTTCCCGACGGTGTTGAAGAAATCGCCAAAGCCGGCGCTACCGCCATCATTCAGCCCGGCGGTTCCGTCCGCGACCAGGAAGTCATCGAAGCCGCTGACCGCCTCGGCCTTGCCATGATCTTCACCGGCGTCCGCCACTTCCGCCATTAATTCCTGCCCGATTACAAAATGATGGAGTACCCCATCCTTGTCGCGCTCTTTGCGACAGGGTGGGGATTTTGACTTCGGCTGGAGCACCGCTCCAACGCTGGAAGGGCGGGGATTTTGACTTCCACCGCAGCGCACCGAAGTAACCTTCAACGCCCTGAGTGCCTTCAGTATCTGCGTTCTCCTCTCCTATCATCAATTCAGAGCGCAATTCTGAGAAACCATCGTGAGCGCATGTCGTCTTTCCGTCGTGGTCCCCTGTTATAACGAGGAACAGGTCATTGCCGCCTGCCACGCCGAGCTCACCCGCATCCTGTCGCAAGCCGTTCGCGACTATCAAATCGTCTATGTGAATGATGGCTCGACTGACACCACCTACGACCTGCTGCGTGAAATCCAGCGTTCCGATCCGAGAGTGAAAGTGGTCGATCTCTCCCGCAATTTCGGCCACCAGATCGCAGTTTCCGCCGGGCTCGAGCACGCCGACGGAGACGCGGTGGCAATCATAGACGCCGACCTTCAGGATCCCCCCGAAGTTCTGGTTGAGATGTTTCGGCTTTGGGAACAGGGCTATGAAGTGGTCTACGGCGTTCGCAAGAGCCGCGGCGGCGAGACCTGGTTCAAGTTGAAAACGGCAGAGTGGTTTTATCGCTTCCTGAACTTCTTCTCCGATACTGAAATCCCTCGCGACACCGGCGACTTTCGTTTGCTGGATCGCAAAGCCGTCGATGCTCTTTTGCGCATGAAGGAACGCGATCGCTTGCTGCGTGGCCTTTCAAGCTGGATCGGGTTTCGCCGGCACGGTTTGGAATACGAACGCTTGCCGCGCCATGCGGGTTCGACAAAGTATCCACTGCACAAGATGGTCAGGCTGGCCTTGGATGGAATTCTGTCCTTTTCAGTTGTCCCCCTCAGAATCGTGAGCGCGCTGGGAATCGCGACCGCCGGAATCTCGATTCTCGGAATTTTGTACGCGCTTATCCTGCGCCTGTTTACTCGCATCTGGGTTCCCGGCTGGACGCTTCTGTTCATCGGAATGCTCTTCATTGGCGGCCTGCAGATGCTCAGCCTGGGAGTTGTTGGCGAGTACATCGGCCGAATTTACACCGAGGCGAAGCAGCGCCCGCTCTATCTGGTTCGCGAAGTCCTATCTTCCGAGGCTTCGCCGCCACTGGCACGCAAAGCTGCTGCCGGCTCGGTTTGATTCAGGCTGATTTCCCATGGAGCAACCGACTTGATCGATGTCGCCATTATCGGGGCCGGATTCACCGGACTTTCTGCCGCCTTTGAACTGGCTCGCGGTGGATTCAAGGTCGCTGTCGTCGAAAAAGATCCCGAGGCGGGAGGACTCGCCGGCTCATTTTCAGTCGGCGGACAAAGACTCGAAAAGTTTTACCACCACTGGTTCACCAGCGACGAACACATCATCAACTTGATCCGCCGGCTCGGGCGAGAACAGGACATCGCCTGGCATCCCACTAACACGGGCATGTACTATGCCCACCGCATCTTCCGGCTCAGTCGCCCGCGCGATGTTCTCGCTTTTACTCCGCTCAGCTTCAGCAATCGACTACGTCTCGGATACATGACGCTCGCCGCGCGCCGGGTGCGGAACTGGCGCGAACTCGAATCGCTAACCGCAAAAGAGTGGTTGCTTCAACTCTGCGGCAGGGAAGTCTATCGCGTCGTCTGGGAACCGCTTCTCGTCGGCAAATTTGGTGAGTACGCAGAAGAAGTTTCCGCCGTCTGGCTGTGGAACAAGTTGAAGCTTCGTGGCGGTAGCCGCGGCCGCGCCGGCCAGGAGATGCTCGCGTACTACAAAGGTGGATTCAGCGCTTTAGCCTCGCAACTCGTGCAGGACGTGCAGAGTCATGGAGGCGAGATACAGCTGAACACTGCTGCGCTTGGAATTTCATCCGCCGGCGGCAGAGTAACTGGCGTGCTCACTTCCAACGGATTCCTTCCCGCCCGCGCCGTGCTCGTTACACTTCCGCTGCCTCTCGCCGCCGACCTCATGGCGCAAACCGGGATAAACGAGTATGGCGCCAGCCTCAAGCGCATTCGTTATCTCGCTAACGTTTGCATCGTGCTCGAGCTGAATCGCAGCCTGTCATCTATGTATTGGCTGAACGTGAACGATCCTTCTTTTCCGTTTGTGGGCGTCATTGAGCACACGAATTTCGAGCCCGCCAGCACATACGCTGGAAAACACATTGTTTATCTGTCCAAATATTTGCCGACTTCGGCCGAACTTTACAAGATGCAAGACTCGGGCGCGGTGAGCGTCGCAGTTGACGCCCTCAAGCGCATGTTCCCCGACTTTCGTCAGGACGTGGTCACAAACGCTCACGTCTGGCGGGCCGAGTACGCCCAACCCGTGGTCGAGAGAAACTACAGCCGGCTCATCCCTTCGTTTGAAACTCCGGTGCAAAATCTATTTCTTTCGAGCATGGCGCAAATCTATCCCGAAGATCGCGGCACGAATTATGCGGTAAGAAATGGGACCGAAGCGGCAACGATCATCGCCGCCCAACTGCGGAAGCCAGCGCTAAAGGAATTGACTACCACTGCGTAGGAATCGCAATATCCTTTCTGAGCAGCACTCTGAATGGTCCGAACCTGGGATCTGAAATTGGCTTGTATTCAGATGCGATGAAATCCCGCATCAACTTTGGAAGTGTCATCGACTGATAACCATAATCATTCGTCGGTGCTTGCATATTCCGCAGAGTACACTCCAGCTCTGACGCACACAAAATTCCGATCTGCGGATTGCCAGAGACAATAATTGCGGGTCGGTTTTGTGCGATATCGCACATGAATTGCCTGCGCTGGACGCCCGCGACCGGGTTATTTGCATCAATTAACGGAAGTTGATACACAAAGCGCGAAGCCGGCAGCCGCTGCGCCATTAATGCGATGTAACCGGTTTCAGTTTCACCCACGACCATGATCCTGTCAGCCGGTGTAGTCGCACGCTGAATAAACCGCACCACCGTAAGGTAGGCAGAATTTGGAGGCGCGGTGGAATGAGAAAAATCTCCGGAATAGGCGAGCAATGTAAACGGCAATAATCCAACCAGCAGCGCCGTCAGCACTGGTCTGGCCGGCATCGCTTTGGTCTGATTTTCCAATTCTGAGAGGAACCAGGCCGCAAGCACAACCAAGGTCGGAAACAGCGGCAGCAGGTAATGCGGATAATCTCTGCCTGAGAGACTCGCGGCCGCCAGCTCAAACGGCAGGCTCCATAGCAACGTTTGTAAATACAACCATTGGAGACCGCCGGCCACTTCCTCTTTTCGGCTGCTCTCTTTCGCTACCACGATCCATCCCGCAGCGCCCAGAATTGCGATAGCCGTGCCAAACAGCAGTATCAGCAACTGGCTTGTATGCAGATATCTCCCGGCAATCGACAACGCCTTTGAATATGCGGCGTTATAGCCGAAGTATGCCGCAACGAACTCAGGAAAAACTCCCCACCGATACAGCGGTACCAGAACCGAAGCCGTGAGCCCCAACGCGGCAACGCACCCCAGCATGAGTTGCTTTGTCGCGGTTGTGAGCCCTTCGGTTTTTGCGCTCGCGTACAGCAGCACCAACATCGCAATCGCCGGGTATGCCGCCATGTTCGGGCGTATCCAGAAAATGCAGGCGAAGGCCACGCCGATCACCGCTGCGCACCAACCCCGCGATATTCGCTGTGACCAGCGCCAGCTGGCATAATGCGCCGCGGCCAGCGGCAGCAGCGCCCAGCTCTCGCACATATTGCCGCCGACGTTGAAATGCGTAATAAAAGCGATGGAGAACGCCGCAATCGCCAGGACCACGAACCGCGACGCAAACGATGCAATCACCCGGTAAATGAAGAAGAACGCGAACGCGAGCGCGATCACCTCCAGCAACCCGATCCCAAACGTCGAGGTCGACCGCAACGACATCCCCGCGTATTGCAGGTAATAAAGAAGAGGCCCTTTGTGGTCCCACACATCGCGGTATGGCATGAGCCCGTGCTTCATCGCCCAGCCGATGTACGCAAAAACCGAACTGTCATCCGGCTCGCCCGTCGAAAGCAGCATGCGCGAAGGCACGAGCAGTGCGCTCACGATCGACATTGCCACCAGCACTCCGATTGAAGTGCTGGGAAAAGAAGTGCTGGGAAAAGAAGTGCTGGGAAAAGAATTACCGGAAAAAGCAGTGCCGGAAACAGAAGTGCTGCGAAGAATTACTTCTTTGAGCGGGAGCGCTGGCGTGGCCGGTTCTGCAGTCACTTCAGAAGCTCTAATCCTGGGCCCGCTCAGGTTTTGATCGACAGATGACATGTTGCAAACAGGCCCACTCTCTGCATATCGGCCTTCCTCGGATTCTACTTTGCAGCTATCTGATTCGAGCCATCGGCGGCAACCCAAAGTAACTTCGTGATGTGCACCGGACATTTTGGTTCGCCTACTTCAAGTAATGGGCCGTCCCCTCCGCATTCCAAATACGGAGAGTACGAAGAAGCCTGGCGCGCAGGCATTGGGCGCGCGCGTAGCGAGCGGCGAAAATGCGCCCCACGTTGGGGCGCATTTTCACGTCCGAGTGGCCCCGCTCCGGTGGCTGCTGGCGTAGCCGGGTTCACTGCGGTGGCAGCGCGGCTGATTGCGCGGATGCGGGCTTCAGGAGGTTCCACGCTTCTCGGTATCGCTCGAATCGGGACCGTTTAGACCCCGGCCAAACGCAGATGCTATGGCGCCCTTCGATAAAGCTGGCGGGGAATACATACCAGATGTTTTCCGGGTGAATGTAAGCCACCAAGAAATCAATTTCGTTCGCAGAATACGGTGTGTGCGTCTTTGGCGAGGACTCGGCCATTCCTGATTACTCACATGCGGGCAGAATGACATGGGCAGAAAACATGTTTTGGGACTGCATTTCTTTCGCCCCTCCGGGGCCGGGCTCATTCAGGTTCGATTACCCACAGCTTGGCGCTGCGGGCTGCACTCTTAGCTCCTTCGGAGCTCCAACCCAAAGGCCTAGCGTCGACAAACTTACTCAACGGGTTTGTGCAAACAACCAGCCGCGGAGCGGCCAAATAATACAGCCCACGGCGTGAGCCGTGGGTTAGCTTCGAATCGCAACAAAGCCCCGGAGGGGCGAAAGAATTATCCCCAGAGATATTTTTCGTCCACAGCGATTTTGTTCTTCGCCAGGAATGCGCGGAACTCATCTTGAAATGAATGTCGCTTGTGATGTTCTTCCTGGTGCGCAATGTATTTTGTGACGGCGGGCACGTTTGATTCGCTGACGCTGAAAACGCCGTATCCAGTTTGCCATGCGAATTCTGTTGATCGTTCGCGAATCCAGCGGGAAGAATTTGTTTTTACGACACGAGCAATTTCGGCCGGCGCGTGCGCGGGCCGAATGCGGATGAGCATGTGGACGTGATCGGCAGTGCCATTGATGATGAGCGCAGTGCCGTTCATTTCGCGGATGATGCCGCCAAGATAAGCGAATAGGTCATTTCGGAACTCGGGCTTTATCAAAGGACGGCGATGTTGGGTGCTGAAAATTAGGTGTAAGAGGATGTTGCCGCAGGTGTGGGACATTTTCTTTCGCCCCTTCGGGGCTGGATCATTTGCGCTCACCTACCCACGGCTTGCGCCGTGGGCTGCATTCTGTCGCCGCTTCGCGCCTCTCGTTCATCGACCGGAAGTCGCGGCTCGCCGGCAGAATATGGACGATCCACAGTGCGAGTCTGTGACGGATGTCACAATCGGGCACGCTCCGCAGCGTTCAAAACTTCGCGCACGACTGGCCTGTGGACGTGCCAAACTGGAGCGTGACGAACCAAATCAGTCAACCGGCCCTTGCGCTCCGCTCACGCGAGTGGTATAAAAGGTAGACCGTCGAGAATAAGTGTGGCTGGTTGGGCTGACGGAGTTTTGGACTGGAAAGATCAGGATTAAGATTGGAATTTTGAATCTTCCGTCCGGGCCCGACATCAAAGTAGTACCCAGCAAAAAGAAAGCAAAAGCTGGAGTTGGCCTCGGCCACGGGGTCTAGATTCGGGGACAGCGCTCCTCGAAGGGTTCGTCAGCGAGATTCAGGTCTCGAATAGCAGGAACCTCCACAGGGTCTTTTCTTAACCGATCATCTTCCGACCGGCTCGTGCCGAAATTGGCTCGTGTGGCGCGGACACTCTTGTCCGCGTGAAGCATTTTGGCGCTTGGAGCGGGAAGGAAGATGCGTTTTGTCTTGCGAGCCATCAGCTATCAGTCGTCAGGGAAATCTCTTGAGGGTGGGCGGTCTGCTGAGGTGATTTTGATTCCCTGATGGCTGAAAGCTGATGGCTGACGGCCGTTTTGTGGAAATCCTGTGGACTCAGCCAATTGACTTGGCCGCAAGCAGAACGTATTTTTAAAAGGTTTCGAGGACAGACGGATTCATTCTGAATCCGTTCTGGACTGAAAACGCGCCGCTCAGGCGGTTAGCGAATTCGGTCTTTGACAATAAGGTTGAACGTGCCAGTCGTGAGAGGAAAGGCTTGAGTTAAGTCTGAACTTCTCACAAAATTAGCTAGCGTCCTGACCTCCGTCAGACGCGAAGCGAGTTGGCGTGTTTTACTCTGTGATCCTCCATGCTTTCGTGATCCGAAGCTCTTAGCCTTTGGCTCTTAGCTTTTAGCTGAACCCAATGCGGTTTGGCTAAGAGCTAACAGCTAATAGCTAACGGCCGAAGGTCCCGAGATCGTTGAGGATCGCAGGGTGAATTCACGGCAGCGAATTTGTTCATTCCGAACAAATTTCAGGTTTCAAACGAGAGTTTGATCCTGGCTCAGAATCAACGCTGGCGGCGTGCCTAACACATGCAAGTCGAACGAGAAAGTGGAGCAATCCATGAGTAAAGTGGCGACCGGGTG
>DATIYR010000174.1:0-12709 GCA_035517535.1 Terriglobales bacterium | reverse complement strand
GCGTCCAATACGTTCGCGGCGCAGGTATCGTAGTTAGAGAGTCGGTTATACGAGTGGGATGTCTTGAAAACGCGGCTAATCGAGAGCGTCAGCTCAGCAGTGAAGCCCAGTCCGAGAGATCAGTTCAGCTGACGAGATGCGTTTGGATTGCTACAGGATCTCGATCTGATCGTCTTTGTCATGACTCGTTCTCACGGTAATCCGATCAAAATCCATTGATTACAGCGCCGCACTGCGCTAGGCTATTTCCGCTCTCGCGGTTTTCCCCTCCTTTCCGAAGCCATAGCACTGAACTCGGCGTCAGCTGCATAGCTGCAGCAAAATGCTGGGTTTAGGACGAGTTACCCACAACATATGGTGTTTTATTCCTTGACCCCGACGCAATTTGATCGGTACATTAGCTCTAATTTGTGCCCCGTCCAGTCCAGCCAGGACGGGTTTCGAACGATTGAAACCTTTGGAGGAACCTGGTTGGTAAACCGCTCCTTGTTTGTTGCCGTCGAACCTGGTATTCACACGCGCCACTACGTTCCGCGGGAAGAGCAGATTCCTCGGCTCCGAAATCGAACCGCTTGCGATTCGATTTGGGTCGCTCGGAATGACAATGTGGTTGGGTTTGAAATGAAAAGGAGTGCCCGTTGCTCAAACTGAAAAGGCTCCAGATCCTCGGATTCAAATCGTTTTGCGACCGCACCGAGCTCAAGTTTCACGGCGAGGGCGTAGCGGCCATCATCGGGCCGAACGGTTGCGGCAAATCGAACATTGCCGACGCAATCTCGTGGGTACTCGGCGAGCAGTCGGCCAAAACCTTGCGTGGCTCGCGCATGGAGGACGTGATCTTTGCCGGCACGCGCGACCGCAAGCCGACAGGAATGGCCGAGGTTTCGCTCACGCTCATCGATCCCGGGGTGTATGACGGCGCGGACAAGAACGATCCGACTGAACTCGATCTGCAGGATGAAATGCCCCTCGAGGATTGGGATGAGGCCGAAACTCGTGCACGAGCAGCGGACGAGGTGGAGCGCCTGACCGAAGAAGCGCAGCCGGGGCTGACTGAAGAAGTGGAGATCCCGCGATCGAAAGTGAATACGAACTCGATTGCTTTCCCAGATGATGAACCGATTTTTGCGATTCACTTAGTGAAGGCTGGAGTGACGGGCGCGTCGCGCCCCCAGGTCTCCAGCGGCGAGGACGCCCGTAGCTCCGGCGGCATCGCTTCCGCTGCAGAGAAGACTTCCCATGTGGTCCTGAAAATCCGGAGGCGGAAATTTAATCAGCAGCCGACTCGGGCGGGTGAAATCACAGTTACCCGTCGTTTGTTCCGTTCCGGCGACAGCGAGTACTTGCTGAATGGCAAACTCTGTCGTTTGCGCGACATCCAGGAACTGTTCATGGGCACGGGGCTTGGGCCGGAGTCGTACGCGTTAATCGAACAGGGACGCATCGGGCAAATTCTGAGCAGCCGGCCCACGGACCGCCGCGCAATTATCGAGGAGGCAGCCGGCATCACGAAGTTCAAGACCAAGAAGCGCCTGGCCGAAGCGCGGCTTGAAGATGCCAAACAAAATCTCGCACGTGTGAACGACATTTTCGATGAAGTCACGCGCCAGATGAATTCGCTGAAGCGGCAGGCATCGAAGGCCGAGCGTTATGGCCGTTTACGCGATGAGATGCGGGCGAAGCTGCGAGTCGTGGTGGCGAGCAAGTTCGCACAATTTGATCAGCAAAGTGCCGAACTCGATGCGCAGATCAATTCCATTGGCGAACAGATGCGCCAGCACAATGAGGTCGTGCTGCAAATGGAATCCGAACTGGGCGAACGCAGACAGCGCGAGTACGCCATAGAAAGTGAAATCCGGGAGAACGATGGGCGGCTGAACGAGATCAAGCGGGAGGTTGACCGCAACCAGGCACAACGCCGGCATAACGAAGAACGCTGCCACGAGCTTACCGCGCGGACTACTTCGTCTGAAGCTGAATTGGAGCAGCTGCGCGCGCGTCTGGTGGCGCTCGAAGACGAGCTGAACTCAAATCGCGCCATTCTGGATTCGGCGGCTGCCGACCTGGCTGCAGCCCAGCAGGAACTCGAAGCCAGCCAGCAGCAGGCGAGTTTAGCCGAAGGTGGCCTCAGAGAACTTGAAGCGAACCAGGAGCGTTCGCGTAATGAAATCTTCGAGTGCGTCGCTTCGCTTTCCCATCTGCGAAACCAGCTTACGCAGGCGGAAGAACGCATGGCGGCGGCAGATCGCGAGGCGCAGCGTCTGCAGGCGGAGATGGCGACTGCCCGGGCGCAAGCCGAAACATTCGGCGGCGAGCGCGGACAGATTGCGCTCGAGTTTGAGTCCGAATCGCAGCGTATCGCGGGTCTGACTGATGAAATTACGCAAGCGCGTGATCTGCTTGCACTGAAGAAGCGGCAGGAATCCGAAGCGAAAAACCATCTGGACAGTCTGCGCGCGGAATATGCATCGGCACTGGGTAAGAGAAGTTCGCTCGAAGCGGTGATCGCTGAGCACGGATACTCGACTGAGTCGGTGCGTCGATTGTTCCAATCAGGCGGTTTGCAAGGCGGTCGCGCACCTGTAGGCGTGCTAGCCGATTTCCTGGAAGTCGAGCCTCGTTACGAATCTGTGGTTGAGGACTTTCTGCGCGACGAATTGAACTACATCGTCGTTAAGTCGTGGGATGCGGCGGATGAAGGATTGCGACTGTTGCGCACTGACGTCGATGGCCGTGCGACATTTCTGGTTCACCCCGAAGATTCGCAGGCGCGCTTCTCGTTCGTAGTTGCAGACGGCCAGCCTGAACCTCCGCACGATTCCATCGTTCCATTGAAGCGCACCATTCGCGTGCTGGATGGCTTCGGCAAATCACTCGAAGTAATTTTTCCGAAGCTGCGCGATGGATACATCGTGCCTGATCCGCAATTTGCGCGCGATCTCGCGCTCGAGAACCCCGATGCGTTCTTCCTCTCGCAAACTGGTGAATGTTTTCACAATGTGACTGTGACCGGAGGCAAGCAGCGCGCCGAAGGGCCGCTTTCAATGAAGCGCGAATTGCGCGATGTATTGCGGCTTTTGTCAGAACTGGAACAGGCGCTGCGTAACGAAGAGGCGCGCGTGCTGAATCTTGGGCGCGAGATCAAGGATTTGACGCTGCTGCTGGAGCGTTTGGAAGAGGACAAGCGCGAATCCGAAAAGCAGGCAATGACCTCTGGGCACGCGCTGAAGCAGCTTGATTCAGAGATGGCGCGTGTCCGAGAGCGCTGCGAGGTGTGCGAAAAGGAGCTGGTGCGGCTGGCGGCCGATCGCGCAGGGCATGAAGATGCAATTCGTGCTCGTCAATCAGAAATAGCTTCTCTCGAACAAAAACGTACCGAGTTGGAGCAACTCACCGCATTCGCTCAGGAACAACTGGCAACTTTGCGCGACCGCCGTAATTCGGCGGCAGCAGCCGTTTCAGAAAAGCAAGCCGGCGTGGCCACACTGGCGGAGCGCCACCGTTCGGCATCGTCCGCGCTGCAGAGAATTGAGCAACTGGTTGCAGAGATGCAGGCGCGAGTCACCGCGCTTACTGCTCAAATCGACGCAGCGACCGAAGAGAAATCGCAGCGCGAAGTGGAGAACCTGGAAATCGCAGGAAAGCTTCTGGATCTCGACTCGGAACGCAACGTTTGCGAAACGCGCTCTAGCCTTCTGCAGGTTGAATCCGAACAGGTGCGAACGCGGCTGGAGGAGATTGACGCTTCGCTGCGGGAAGCGCGGCAAGTGCTAGACGCGTTACGTGACCGTAAAGCAGAAGCCGCGACGGCTGCGGTGAAATTGCAATCGGATGCGGAGCACCTTGCACAGACTTGCCTGAATGACCTCGGGGTCCAGCGGGCAGATTTGATGGCGGATTCTACTCTGGCGCGGGTTTCGGGGGAGGAACTTGCTACGGAAGAGCAAGTCTGCCAGGAGATGCGCTCACGACTCGACGCCATGGGGCCGGTGAACATGATGGCGCTCGAGGAATTCAAAGAAACCGCCGAGCGTCAGGCGTTTTTGGAAACGCAAAGAAAAGACCTGCTCGACTCGATCGAGAATACGCAAGCGACGATCAAAGAAATCGATATTTTCTCGCGGCAGAAGTTCGAAGAGGCTTTCAATAAGATCAACGAAAATTTCCAGGTCACCTTCAAGAAATTATTTGGCGGCGGCAATGCGCTCATGCGGCTCACCGACGAGGAAAACAGCGCCGAGAGCGGAATCGATGTGATCGCATCACCTCCGGGAAAACGCCTGCAGAATGTGCTGCTGCTCTCCGGCGGCGAAAAAGCCATGACGGCATTGGCACTGCTGGTAGGAATTTTTCAGTATCAGCCGAGCCCATTCTGCATTCTTGACGAGGTCGACGCGCCGCTGGATGAGGCCAACATCGGTCGCTTCACTGAGCTTGTGAGAGAGATGAGCGTGCAAACTCAATTCGTGCTCATCACGCACAGCAAGAAGACGATGAGCATTGCGCCAGTGCTCTACGGAGTGACGATGCAGGAGCCAGGCGTTTCGAAGCTGGTTTCGGTGAGGTTTGGGGCCACGGCGTAAGGCGCCAAACAAAAAGTGCAGGTCTACCGACCACCAAGACTCATGCCGAGGCCATCAACCTTCGTCGCTCAGGACGACGGGTTATAATTCGCTCCTTATTTCCACAACTTTCATTTTCTGAGCTCCACGCCAGTGGCAACTTCCACCAGAGTTTTCCTTTGTCAATTGCCTGTTGGTGGAAAACGGGAAAGCAGAAAATCAGCTATGATTCTGTCCCGTTGACAAAAAATTCTGAGCGGCTAGAATACGCGACGGTTTTTACATCTAAACTTTCCTCATGACTACCGAAACTCTCGACTCCGTTCTCCTACAGACAGACTTTCCCGACCTCGAACTGTTCGCCAGCGGCAAGGTCCGCGACGTTTACCAGGTTGGGAGCGAGCACCTATTGTTTGTTGCCACCGACCGGATTTCCGCCTTCGATTACGTGCTTGCCACGGGAATTCCGCACAAAGGCCGGGTGCTCACGCAGCTTTCGCTGTTCTGGTTTGAGTTCCTCAAGGACGTAGTTCCCAACCACCTGGTTACAGCCGACGTGAACCAATATCCCGCTGAGGTAAAGCGGTACGCGGAGCAGCTTCGCGGACGCTCGATGCTGGTGCGGCGCGCCGAGATGTTTCCGGTTGAGTGCGTGGTACGCGGATATCTTTCCGGCTCAGGTTGGAAGGAATACAAAGCCAGCGGCAGCGTCTGCGGAATTAAACTTCCGGCAGGACTGCGCGAATCAGAGCGGTTGCCGGAGCCGATCTTTACGCCTGCGACCAAGGCCACGACCGGCCATGACGAAAATATTTCCTTCGAAGCCATGTCGCAGATTGTCGATCCCGAAGATGCCCGTCAGCTGCGGGATTTGAGCCTGAAGATTTACAAGCAAGCTGCCGATTACGCCCGGCAGAAGGGAATCATCATCGCGGACACGAAATTCGAGTTCGGCCGCACGGCTGCCGGGATCACACTTGCCGATGAGGTTCTCACGCCGGATTCTTCTCGTTTCTGGCCGGCGGACAAATATGAACCAGGCATGTCGCAGCAGTCGTTCGATAAGCAGTATGTGCGCGACTACCTGGAAGAGATTCGCTGGAACAAGCAACCTCCGGCGCCGGCGTTGCCGTCGGAAGTGGCGCAGAAAACCAGCGAGAAATACGTGCAAGCATACCGGCAACTCACCGGGCGTGAGTTGGATGTATAACATAGCGCCGTAGGGGAGCGCGGCGCGTGAACATCGCAGATGTCATCATCGTGCTGGTGGTGCTGGTTTCAGCTATTCAGGCGATCATTTCGGGTTTTTTTCAGGAGGCATTCGGTATTGCGGGATTGGTGTTCGGGTATCTGATCGCCGCCTGGCAATACCGGCGCATAGCAGGACATTTCGCGGCTTCTATCAGTTCGCAATGGCTTGCCGACATTGTCGCTTTTCTCGCCATTTTTCTTGGCGTGATGGTGTTGGCGGGAGTCCTTGGCAGGATTGTTCGCTGGATCGTGAAAGAAGCCGGATTGAGTGGAGTCGACCGGTTCCTGGGCGCACTAATAGGCCTGGTTCGTGGATGTTTAATGGTCGCGATCGTTCTGGTGAGCATGACCGCATTCACGCCCACCTCGCGTTGGCTGCAAGGCTCGGCGTTGGCTCCGTATTTTTTAGTGGTGGGGCGGGCGGCAATTTGGGTAGCGCCATCCGAATTGCGGGCGCAGTTTTATCAGGGGCTCGATTATTTGCGGCGCGGGCAGAATGCCGCGCATGAACATCACAAGTGATTTCAAGTCTCGCTCTGGCCGCGAGATAAACGCGCAAGAAAAAGAAAAGAGAGATTCCCGTGAAAGACCAACTAGAAGCGCTCGTGCAACAGATGTACAAAAGCAATATTTTGTACTCCGAGGCGGTCAGAGAGTTTAAGAAGCGTTTCATCGCTACGGTCCTCGGGGAAAACAAGGGCAACCAGTGCCGTGCCGCCCGCCAATTGGGAATGCACCGCAATACGTTGAGCCGCACCATTGGTGAACTCAAGATCGATATCCGTGAATTTCGTGACGGCGGCAAGCGCCCGCCGCGTAGCACACGATCGGCGACCTACGACAAGAGATTTGCGCGTCCCTAGCACCGAAAATCTAGTAGCGGTCATAACTCACTCGAGTAAGCCTAAAAAAGAAACGGCAGCCACGAATGGCTGCCTTGGTCTTCTGCTGGCGTCTTCCCAACTATTGCGACTGCGTGTGGTGGACAGGGCGATGATGCACCGGCTTCTTCGCCGGCTCGCCTGCCTTCCTCAGCAACTTGCCGTCAGTCATCATCATCATGAATGGCGTAGGGGTATACGATGAAGGAGTTCCTTCGAAATCGAAGTTGTCCCCGACTTTCGGCAAGCGAGCTGTCGGAATTGGACCGGACATGGTCAGCGTTATATCTGCGCGATTGGCTTCGATGTCGTCCTCGCTGCCGGCAACGTGCAATTCGGTCGGGCTGGTGACCTCAATCACTTTTCCTTCCATCTGCAGCGGCACGCCCTTAATCACGTTCCACACCGAATCCTGATCGGCGGGAACTCCGGCCGAAAGCACCAGTTCCCAATCCCCGAAGCCTAGCTGTGATTTGATCTGGTCAGGGGTTTTTCCGTTCACCACGTCATGTGCCTGCTGAGCGGGGGTGGGCGGAACATACTTCGTGATCTTGGTTCCCCAGTCGGCAGGCGGCTCGGTTGCGGTCTTTGCGGCTGGCAGCGCGTAATCAGACCAGCCGTCGGCCGATCCGTGATAGTTCTGGTAAACCTTCTGCCCGTAACCCTGGATTTGCGTTTGCGCTGCGCCCTGTGCCAGATCTGCCGCGCGTGCGATATAGAAGAGACCATTCAACGTATCGGGCGGATTGGCGGCCAGGTAAGACATAGCCAAGGGGTAAACGTTCTGCAGATCGTTCGGTTGTGCTTCAACCGCTGACTTCAAGCACGTCTGCGCCTTCGAGTAGTCCTTATTCTGCAGGGCAGCGAATCCACATCCACCGTTAAAGATTGGCTCTACCTGTTTTTTCAGCTTGTCATAGTCGGCATCAGAAAGACCCGCCGGTTTTTGTCCGGTCTTCAAACACTCCAGACCTTTATCTGAATATTGCGTCAAATCTCCCAAACTCGCTTGCTGTCCGGAAGCGACTTGTTGACGAGTAAGAAAAGTCAACAACGCCAGGGCGCGCAGGCTGCACGGATCCACTGTTAGCAGACGCTTCGCGGTGTCCACCACCTTCGCTTGATCGCCAGTCTGCTGATATGAAGCCATCAACACTTCGAGCGCAGTGGTCTTCATTACGCTGTTGGGATATTGGGTAAGAAAAGCTTCGAGCGCGCTGATTTTCGCGTGAGGATCCTGCTGCTGAATTGCTCCTACATATGCGTTGTACTCAGCCGGGTCTTTAATGGTTGGCCCAGACGCCTGACTTGCTCCGCCCGGCGACGCCGGTTGAGATGGTTGCTGGTTGGCCTCTTGCGCGCTGACCGCCAGGGTCCATGCAAGCACAAACGCCAGAACAATTGTTTTCATTCCTCTGCTCCTCGAATCCTCAGGAAAATTGAACTGCGGGAAATCGCTGCACTGCTGAAACCGAATCTAAGGCCCGGACTACTTCGCGGTAGCGGGCTGACCCGAGCAAGACTACGAACTCTACACGCCCCTTTGGGGACGACCGGGGCGAAAAATGAGTTCCAGTGAGCGGGATTATATGTATGTTGTTCAAGTTAAGCAAGTTTCTCTGATGTCAGGTCTTGTTCCACATTAGCTAAGATGCAGAAGTCAACAGTTCTGATGGTTTGCGGCAGCAAACCCGAACAGGAGCAACTGCAATGCATAGTACGAATTCGGACGTACTTTCGGGGAAGGTGGCGGTTGTAACCGGCGCCGGCCGGGGAATTGGCGCAGCCATTGCGCGCAAGCTGGCGTCGCTTGGCGCGACTACAGTTCTCTGCGGGCGGACGAGAACGCGGCTTGACGATGTTGCGGCGGGGATCGGTTCAGCCGCGAAGGTAAAGCAGTGCGACGTGACCGCCCTCGATTCAGTCCTGGATCTTGCTGCTTTCGTCGAAAAGAATTTTGGGCGAATTGACATTCTGGTAAACAATGCAGGCATCGGAGCGTTCGCCGCTCCGCTGCATGAATTGACACCGGAAGAGTGGGAAAAGGTCCTGAACACCAATCTTCGCGGGGTTTATTACTGCATTCGCGCCTTCGCGCCGATGATGATCCGCGCCAAAACCGGTGACATTATCAACATTTCATCTTTGGCAGGGAAGAATGCTCTGCCGAACGGCGCGGCTTACGCAGCTTCGAAGTGGGGACTGAATGGGTTGAGCTACTCCGTGGCGGAAGAATTGCGCGCGCACAACATTCGGGTTTCAGTCGTGTGCCCGGGTTCGGTTAACACAGAGTTAAGTCCGCACACGGGAAAAAATCCTAGCAAGATGCTGCAGGCCGATGACATGGCACATGTGGTCGCGATGCTGGTGACGCAATCGCCGCAGTCGTTTGCGAGCGAGGTCCTGCTGAGGCCGACGCAAAAACCATAGATTCACAAGAACATCCGGAATCAATGTCATCCCGAACGGACGCGCTGCGGCGCGGGCGAGAGGGATCGTACGAGTCCCGTCGGGGAACGGCGGCGCCGACAGGATTAGCCCAGCATTGTCCGGTTCCGCAACGACTGCAAATTTGCCGTACGCCGACGTAAGATCCCTCTCCTGTCCGCCTGCGGCGAACAGATTCGGGATGACATCGTGATTGGGATTTTGGGCAATAAGGAAGGCGTGTGGAAGACCTAATCCTTAAACAAATTATCAAACGCTTTGCGCGCGTCGTTCGGTGTTGACGCGCTTCCGGTGGATGTCTGCTTTTCCACGCGCACGCTGATCGAGAAGAAAGAACATTCGTTGCGCGCATCCTTCTTTGCAACTCTCTCAGGAACCGGCTGCATGCATTCGAAGCGGCGGGAAGGATCGAAGTACGTGCACTGTTTGCACGAATGTAGCTCAAAGCCGCACTTTGGGCATTGGCCAAGCGGTTGGGAGAGCGAAGTCAAAAGCGTTCCGCATTGCGCGCAGCGTGACACCGAATGCGTGCCCGGCATGTGTACCGGCCGTGGGCCAAACGTATCTTTGTCTTTGCGCTGCGGCTTTTGCGGTGAAGTTTTCTCGCGCTCGCCGCCGCTATCCTGATATCCGCGCTGACGGTATTTACGATCAGACAAACGCAACTGCTCCCGTTTGAAGACAAGTTCGGAACGGAACATTTTCTCGCTTGCGGGCCACGAGCACAAGTGCGCCTGCATTGTAATTCGCAGGAGCGGGTGCTACCATCCGGTGTTGTGATAACTGTTGGGGGTTGTTATGTCTGAACGAAATGGACATGGAGTGCTTTGGTTCCTGATGGGGATCGGAATTGGTGCCGTTGTCGGGTTATTGTATGCCCCGCAATCGGGAGATGAGACCCGCGAAATCCTGATGGCTAAAGCCGAAGAAGGGCGCGATTACGTTGCCCGTCGTGCACAACGGGCCCGCGAACAGGCAGAGACTTGGGCCGACCGTGGGCGGGAAGTGTATAACGCGCAAAAAGAACAGATTCGCTCCGCAGTTGATGCCGGACGCCAGGCGTATCGCGAAAAAACCACCGTCGGCCGCGGAAGTGATGGCGAGAACATCTGAATTCCAGGGCCAGGCTAAGGCGCAAAGATGCAGCTAAGGCGCAAATATGAATGACGGTCTGCTGACAGCGTTCATCGCCGTGACCGCTGCCGCCGTACTCCTGCAGGCGGGTATTCTCGCAGGAATGTTTTTTGCCATGCGCAAGACCAGCGCCAAAGTTGAGTCGCTTGCCGAGGAAGTGAAGACGAAGGTGCTGCCCACCGCGGAGCTGGCCCATTCCATGATGCTTGACCTGCGCCCGAAAATCGAGACCGTCGCGGACAATGTCAGCGTCTCAACTACCATGCTCCGCACTCAGATGGAGCGCATTGACGCCACGCTGACCGACATTGTCGATCGCACGCGTCTTCAAGTGATCCGCGCCGACGAATTCGTCAACAGCACCATGGATAAGCTCGAAGAGACGCGCGAGGCCGTGCAACGCACAGTGGTATCTCCGGTTCGGCACTTCACGGGAATTATGCATGGCGTCAGCGTGGGGCTTGAGGCATTGTTTGCGCGGCGGCGCGGGCGCAATCCCGCCAACGCGCCGCAGGACGAGATGTTTATCTAGGCTGTCCTAACAACAGGACATAGACTCCTGGTCAGCCGCTACCAGAAAATGCCCGCTTACGCATACGGTCTCATCGCAGTGGGTTTGGTCGTCTGGTTTTATCCGTTTGTTGCGGCGCATCAAGCAACCGGCCCTGCCAGCGTTGTGAATCGCCGCTCGCGCTGGGGAATGCTGCTGCAATTCTTAGCTTATGCATTGCTCTGGCAGGGGCACTTCTGGACGCGCTCTCTTCCCAGTTGGCGAATCGCAGTTTCTATTCTGTTGTTTGCTCTGGCGGCACTACTCTCGTGGACTTCCTCTCGCGCCCTTGCCGGGCAATTGCGAGTTGATGCCGCACTCGGCGCCGACCATCGATTGATTCGAAGCGGCCCGTATGGGCTCGTGCGCAATCCCATTTACACCTCGATGTTGCTGGTCCTTTGCGCAATCGGCGTGATCATCACCGGCTGGAAGCTATTCGTAGCCGCACTGCTGATTTTCATCATCGGAACCGAGATCCGCGTCCGCACGGAAGAGAAATTACTGGCCTCGCACTTCGGGGAAGAATTCCAGAGCTATAAGCGCAGTGTTCCCGCGTATCTTCCTTTTCATTTCTGACGAGCGACAATTGCTCTACCTCGGCCAAAGCCATCCGAAAGTACCCGCGGTCAGCAAAGCGTAAATCAGGCCGTCAAAAACGTGCTTCAGAGTTATTCTCCAGGTTTCGCCTCTCCAGATTGCGTTTTGCACGAGCGCGAGTGCGTAGCCAGCAAATGCCACGGTTCCAGCAACGCGAAAAACCTCGAGATACGGCGTCCCCGGCAAGCGGGTGCGGCCGGTGAGGTATGCGGCAAAGATACTGACCACGATGCAATAGATAAACCACTGTCCGAGAAATGACCCCATATTCGGCGCTCCGCTGGGCCGGATGGTGAGCAGGCCGACCGGTCCACGCTTGAACTTTTCTACGATCTCCGGAGCTTTCATCCCTTCGTGGGTTGTAAAGGGAAAGGCATAAACCGGACCCGGAGTCGCGCCGGCGGAGCGCAGGCTTTCGAGGATCTTCTCCTCATCAGGAAGTTTCCGGTAATCGCTTCTGTGAACCGGAAGCACCATGTGAATGATTGAACTTGTAACGAAGACAATGATGGCCGAGAGCAAGATAGGCAGCCACAACGCATGAACCGGGACCATATTCCTCCTTGTTTCTTGTTCGCGAAGACGGAATGGTATTGAGTGCGCAACAGCCTACGCGAGAGATCGTTGGCTAGTCAACGGAAATACGGAAAGGAGAAGCCTACGTCCGTATTTGCTTTTCCGCCCAACGTGCGGCATCTGCAACCACCGGATCGGGATCGGTTGTGGCGCGCTCGGCGACCGGGAGCAGGTCCTGGTCTTTACTGTTGCCAATCGCGAGCAGCGCATTTCTGCGCAGGCCGGAGCGCTTGGTGCGCTTGATTGGTGAGCCGCGGAATTTCTCCCGAAATTCCTCTTCTGAAATTTCCGCCAGCCAAGCCAGCGCGGGATTAAACAAGCCTTCTCGCGGTTGAAATTCTGGCTTGTCACTCGACAGAGCTTTGCGATTCCACGGGCAAACATCCTGGCAGATGTCGCAACCGAAGACGTGCTGGCCCATGCCCTTGCGCAACCCATCTGGAATTGCGCCGCGCTTTTCAATGGTGAGATAAGAAATGCATTTATTCGCGTCGAGCTCATAAGGCGCGACCAACGCGTTCGTCGGGCACGCATCAATGCAGCGGGTGCAGGTCCCACAGCGGTCTGGAGCGGGAAGATCGGCAGTCAATTCTAGTGAAGTGACGATCACACCCAAAAACAACCACGATCCAATTTTCTGATTGATTATGCACGTATTCTTCCCGATCCATCCGACTCCTGCATGTTTCGCGTACACCCGTTCGATG
>DATIYR010000173.1:0-5074 GCA_035517535.1 Terriglobales bacterium | reverse complement strand
CGATGCCGCCGGCCGCGCCTATACCGGGCAGGTCGTCGGCTTCCGCGGTTCGACCGTGCTTTCGATGACCTTTGAGCCTCCGCGCCAGGTGCGCTTTGGCGATCGGGTGGTCACCTGGGGAGCGCGTCCCCAGGTGCGAGTGGGGGAACGACTGCTGGGGCGCGTGATCGACGCACTGGGCGTGCCGCTCGACGGCGGCCCGAATTACGAAGCTGACCGAATGCGCGAGCTGGACGCGGCAGCGCCTCACCCGTTCGAGCGCGAACTGATTCGCGAGGCCTTGAGTTGCGGTATTCGCGCGATTGATGGGCTGCTCACCTGCGGGCGCGGTCAGCGCATGGGAATTTTCGGCGGCAGTGGTGTCGGCAAGAGCACGCTGATCGGTATGATGGCACGCAACACCGCCGCTGACCTGACCGTGCTCGCGCTGATCGGCGAACGCGGCCGTGAGGTAAAAGAATTTCTCGAGCAATCGCTCGGTCAAGAAGGCCGGCGCAGATCGGTGGTCGTGGTTTCCACCTCCGACCAGACACCGCTATTACGAGTTCGCGGAGCGCTCGTAGCTACGGCAATTGCCGAACACTTCTGTTCGCAGGGAAAGCATGTGCTGCTCGTGGTCGATTCGCTAACGCGCCTCGCCATGGCGCAACGCGAAATCAGCTTAATGGCAGGCGAACCTCCGACCAGCAAAGGCTACACACCGTCGGTCTTCAGCCTGATGGCCCGCCTGATCGAACGCGCGGGAAAATTCTCAACCGGCAGCATCACCGCGTTCTACACCGTGCTCATGGAAGGCGACGACCAGCAGGACCCGATCGTGGACGGGGCACGAGCGCTGCTGGACGGGCACATCGTGCTCGACCGCAAGCTGGCGATGCAGAACCACTATCCACCGATTTCAATCCTCGACAGCATCAGCCGATTGATGCCGGCGGTCTGTCCCGAGGCGCAGCTGGCAAAAGCCGGTGACCTGCGGCGATTGCTCGCCACCTATTACGGCTCCGAAGATCTGGTGCGGATCGGGGCCTATCAAAAAGGCAACGATCCCGCCCTCGACTCGGCACTCGAAATCTTTCCGCAGCTCCGCAGTTTTCTCATGCAAAAACCGAGTGAGGCATCGCGACTCGAAGAGAGCCGTGCGCAAATGCTTGCGCTGGGTAGAAAGAACTGATGGGCTTCGCGTTTGCTTTCGAAGCGGTCCTGCGTTTGCGGCGCAGCCAGCAACGGCAGCAGGAGCTTCTACTGCAAAAAGCAAACGAGGAAGTGAACGCGGCTCTTCGGGAAGTGCGAACTATTGCCCAGCAGTTCGCGCAAATCGCATCCAGCTTTCGCCTCGATTCCGACCTACGTGCCTCTGAGCTGCATTTCAATCAAATGCTCTGCCGGGCTTTAGAAGAGCGCCGGCAGAAAGGTGAAGAACGCCTGGCAAAATTCCGGGGAGAGCAGGCTGCCCTTGCGGCTGAGCTGCGTAAAGTTTGGCGGCAGAGGGAAGTTCTCGAGGCGCTGCGACAGCGTCATTACCAGACTTATCTCCTCGAACAAAGCCGGCGCGAACAGCGAACTCAGGATGATGTCTTTCTCTCGCATCAACGCTATCTGCGAAACACCAACTAAATCTTGCCGAGTTGAATAGGCAACGATTGCCGAGCTGAACGAATTTGCCGTGCTCCCAAATGCTCGGCAATTTTTCTTTTTCCTTTAGTTGCTTGCAGATCGCGCCGCATACCTTGGGAAGCAGTTTGGAAGATGAACTGCTTGGTTGGTCACGAATCCCGTGGCGGCGAGTTTACAGCCTGTTGCTTCGTTCAGCGCCGAGAGTCTCGCGACGCCCTCGACTCCTGCAAATTCGTTCGCATCACTGTTCGCGGATT
Organism: Terriglobales bacterium; assembly: GCA_035517535.1. Lineage (GTDB taxonomy): Bacteria > Acidobacteriota > Terriglobia > Terriglobales > Acidobacteriaceae > Gp1-AA145. The sequence continues at coordinate 3,203 of DATIYR010000173.1, read as the reverse complement.
TTCTGGCGAGCATCGGATTGGCATCGCAATCCGAAATTTCAAGCAGTCAGATGCCGGCGTCGTACGTTCCACCCTCTCTCCCGGCATCAGCAAACGTTCAATTAAATTCGGATACGGCGGCGGTCAAAACTTCATATGATACGACGCAGCCTGCGGCAGCGGTTAGTAGCGAGATCAAGAGAAGCAGCCAGCGAGAAATCCCTTCCGCGCCACTGTCCGTGGCGCGGTTCACGGGGCCAAAAACGCCGCCTATCCCACTGCAATCCCCGGCAGTACTAAAACCAAAGCCGCAGACGAAAACCGCTACCGCGGCAGGTGCCTCCGCAAAGACGGCCGCGCACCCCGACGTGAATGAGCATTTTGCAAACCCCCATCTCCTTCCCGAATCGCCCGTATTAATGACACAGCCCGGCGCGTTAATGTTTTCCGCAGATGCAGTGGGAAAGCGGAAGTTACTTCCAACGAAAAGCTTCAGTCCGCGCAATACCACGCGTAATGCAGCGCTGGGTTCTGGCAAGAAAGTCGAACGCACCAGCGTGAATGAATATTCACCAAACCATCCGAGTTCCGTGCCCCAATGGAGCGAGTCCAGAACGCAAACAAGCGCTTCAATTCCTTTCGCGGTAGCGATGGAGACCCCGGAGGCGCCTTCAATAAAGAACTTCATTCCTGCCGTCAGTGATAATCCTTCAAGCCGAGAACAGCCGGTCCCGGAAGTGGAGGGGCCGACGCCCTTCCTCGAGCACTTCCAGAATCTTGAAACAGTTGCTCGAAACTTACAAGTTCCGGCGCCGAGGATTTTTTCGGACATTCCACAAGGAATATCTGCGGAAGTTGAAAGAACAGGCAACACCGCCCTCCGACAAAATCTCAGGCCCGCTGCGGCGAACGATACTGCGCCTTTCATACCGCCCATTTCCCACCAGAGCAGACCGGCGGATGGGTCGAGCGATCTTCGTCCGGACCAAGGCCCGGTTTCGGCTCCCGATTTACTAAGTTCTCAGCTCCCACTATCGTCGGGTCAGCCGAGCGCTGTTCCAGTTGACGTGAGCAACACGAGCCCAGCTCAGCCTCTGAACACAACTGAATCGCCAAAAATTAACACCACCCAGCATCCGCCAACAAATCAAACCGATCCATATCCGGCGACTGCAATCCGATCGCTTTTGTCACCGCCCGCACCGAATCTCCATCCGGTCAAGCTGCCATCCCATTTCTCTCCGGCACTGACTGCAGAACCATTGCCGGTCGTCGGCGCGCATGCGACGGCGCCACCGCCGAGCCTCTCTCGCCATCCATCAATGCCGAATGTGGTACCCAGGCAGAACGCGCCCGTAGTCTCGAACCCGAGCCCACTCCATCATCAGAATCAGACAACGATACGCACGGGTGCGCCGGAGGTGGCGTCCTCCGCACCAACCCGGAACGATGCGATGGAGCCGCAGGCTTTCCAAGATGACAGGCATCCGATTCAAAAATCCGAAAGGGTAACCGCTTCAACAGAAGCTAAGCCGGACGGCGCGAAACGAAATCAGACGACAGAAACTGAAGGCGATGCTTCCCGGAAAGCGACAATCGAGAGTCCCGGCTCGGCGCAGAATCTTCCGGGAGTGATTGCCGCAGCGCCTCCTGCAATCGTTGATCCAAAAAACGCGACGCCACACGAAGGCATCGCCAGCGGCACATCGTCGCTGATATCGACGCCGCAGGTAGCGGCCAATTCTCAGAAGCCAGAACTCCCCGCAGCGCTACCTGCAAGCAACGATGCCCCGACCGAAGCTTCGCACCCCGAAGTATCGGCACCGGTTCAGGCAGCGAGAATTTTTCATAACGTGAATCAATCCGAGATGCAGCTGGGACTGCGCTCCGACACATTTGGCGCAGTGCAGGTGCGCACGAGCATCTCGGAGAAACAAGTCGAAGTTGCCTTGGGCAGCGAGCGCGGCGACCTGAAGGGCTTTATGACATCCGAGCTGCCAACTTTGCAGAGCAACCTGCAGCAACACGATCTCCGCTTGCAGCACCTGCGCACCATCACGCCCGCTTATGCGGCGCAATCAGACGCGTTTTCGCAGGGCGGGCAATCGCGCAATTCGCGGCGCGAAAGCTCTGAGAGCCAGGTAACGACCCTCGATTCCGCTGATGCTGAAGCTGAGGATGTTTCGATCGAATCTGAAAGCGGCTTAAGCATCAGGATTTGAATTGATCAGGAGGTAAGCAGATGCAAATCAATCCCCTTACGGCGGCTGCGATGGCGAACACCAATTCGAGTTCCACCACCAGCGGCACGTCATCCACGAACTCTTCTTCCTCGACAGACAGCAACGACCCGCTCGCGAGCACCGACAACATGTTCATAACCCTGCTCTCGGCGCAACTCGAAAACCAGACTCCATTTGATCCCGTCGATCCTATGCAATTCACCGATGAGCTGGTGCAGTTCAACATGCTCGACCAGCTCACGCAAATCAACAACACGTTGCAGCAAATGAGCGGCGTAACTCCGTCCTCAAGCACGGACGGCGACCTAATCGCAGCAACTCCAGGAGGAAACTAATGCCAAGTTTTTCCATTCCGCTTTCCGGTCTGACCGCCGAGTCGACGGCGCTCTCGGCAATTGCCAATAACCTCGCCAATCAAAATACCGTCGGGTACAAAGATGTGCGCGTGCTCTTCAGCGATTTGTTTTACGAGAGCCTGGGCACGACCGGCGCAGGCGACCCGGTCGAACTCGGAGCCGGCACGCAGATCGACAGCATGCCCGGAACATTCACCCAAGGGAGCGTCGATCAAACTGGCGTACCAACGGACGTTGCCATTCAAGGCTCGGGATTTTTCGTGGTGCAACAGGATGGAGTCAGCAGCTACACGCGCGCGGGCAACTTCAGCCTGGACCAAAACAATTTTCTGGTTACGGCCGACGGGCAACAAGTAATGGGATATCCCGCCGTGAACGGTGTGGTAACTCCAGGCCAGGGCCTCATACCGTTGCAGCTCGGCGCAGGAAGCATCAGCCCACCGACTGCGACGGGAAATGTGCAGATTTCCGCAAACCTCGATGCGTCGGCAGCTGTCGGCGACACCTTCTCGACCCCGGTAACCGTTTACGATTCGCTCGGCGTCAGCCATGTGCTGACATTTACGTTCACGAATACGGCTCCAAACACGTGGGGATATTCGATCACCATCCCTGCGGGCGACGT
>DATIYR010000172.1:0-30862 GCA_035517535.1 Terriglobales bacterium | reverse complement strand
CGATGGATCGAGGATGCATTTCCGAAATGCTCGACAAAATACGGCCGCATCGCCTCGAAAACTTCCGGCAGAACAGGGGTTGTCGCGTTATTGTCCAGATATACGCGCCGCATGCCCCTATTGTATTCCCGAGCGCTTTTCAATAGCCGTCTCATTGCCCGAGCTCTTAAGCTCAGGAGACACAGAATAGACAACAAAGTTGCCGAAAAAGTGCTCTAATTAGCAGGTATTCCCCTCGGAGGCGCTTATGTTCAGCCCGAAGTTCCGGCTTGCCGCTCTCTCCTTGTCCGTAGCAGTTTTGTTTGTCCTCGCTGCTTCCGTTACCGCTCTCGCCGACTCTCATGTCCGCATCGTGCGCCTGAGCTATATCGAAGGCGGCGTGGAAGTTTCTCATGGTGGTGCGCAGGCCTATCAAAAGGCCATGGTCAATTTGCCAATTGCCGAAGGCATGAAGCTCAAGACCTCCGACGATGGCCGCGCCGAAGTTGAATTCGAAGACGGCAGCACGATTCATGTTGTTCCCGGTAGCGAAATCGCGTTTCCGCAACTCGTGTTGCGCGACTCGGGCGCGAAGGCCTCCGCAATCGAGGTCACAAAAGGCACAGCCTATGTCAATTTCCTGGGAACAAAGAACGACGAGTTTTCCGTTCAATTTGGCGGCGAGAAGGTAGCGCTTACCAACGCCGCGCATTTGCGGATTGATATGGGACCGAAAAGTTCAATTGCCCTTTTCAAGGGTCTCGTCAATGTGCAGACTCCCGCCGGCCAAGTTGAACTGAAGAAGAACCAGACGCTCACTTTCGAAGCCTCGGCGGATGCGCAACCCAAGCTCGCCAAGAACATTAGCCAGGAGCCGTTCGATGACTGGGACGATCAGCAGAACGAGTATCACACTCGTTATGCCATGAAGTCCTCTCAGTCCTACTCGCCCTACGCGTATGGCACCAGCGATCTTTCTTACTATGGAAACTTCTTCAACTATCCCGGCTACGGCATGATGTGGCAGCCGTTCTTCATCGGTGCGGGATGGGATCCATTCATGGACGGCGCCTGGATGTCCTATCCCGGCTGGGGTTACGGCTGGGTCTCGGCCTATCCATGGGGTTGGACTCCTTACCACTACGGAAGCTGGGTCTTTCTTCCCGGTCATGGCTGGGCATGGCAACCAACAGGAACATGGACATCCTGGTATTCACAGCCGCAGGTATTGAATGCCCCTAAAGGCTTCAACGTTCCGCGAGCTCCGTTGACCGGAACAAACACATTGATCGTGAGCCACGGAACCGCTTCCACGTTCGTGGGAGACAGATTGATCGTCCGCAACAATTCCGCCGGGCTCGGCGTGCCGCGCGGTGAATTGGACAATATGGCAAAGCTCTCGCGAAAAACCGAGCAGCACGGCATGGTAAGAGAAACCGTGTACCAGCGGCCGGCGATGATGAATTCCCCTGAAGGCCGGATGGGTGCTAACTATCCGCGCGGCGGCTCTTCTCCGCCGGGACGAAGCGAGAGTTCATCGCGAGCCTCAGAACCCCGTTCGGAACCAATGCACTCTGAGCCCATGGGCGGCGGAGTGGGTGGAGGTATGCATTCTGCTGGCGGTGCCGCCCCGCACAAATAAAACGCGATTATCGCTGCTCGATCGGCACCCAGTGCTGGGGATATGCCGGGCCGACGTAATCGGCGCGCGGGCGAATGAGCCGGTTATCGTCGAGCTGTTCGATCACGTGCGCGCTCCAGCCGCTAATGCGAGAAACGGCAAAAATCGGCGTGAACAGGTCGACGTCAATTCCCAGCACGTGATAAGTGGAAGCTGAATAGAAGTCCACGTTCGCATTCAGCTTCTTCTCCGTCTTTATAAACTGCTCGATCCGGCGCGACATTTCAAACCACTTCGGCTGGCCGCTCGAATTACAAAGATCTTCCGACATTCTGCGCAGGTGCGTCGCGCGCGGGTCCTCGGTGTGATATACGCGATGCCCGAAGCCTGAAATCTTTTTCTTCTGCGCCAGCATTTCTCTTACATACTCGACCGCGTCCGCCTTCCGGCGATCGATATCTTCCAAAATGTGAAACACGGCCTCGTTGGCGCCACCGTGCAGCGGACCTTTTAGCGCACCGATTGCGGATGTAATCGCCGAATGCATGTCGGAAAGTGTCGCCGCAGTAACTCGCGCAGCGAAAGTAGAAGCGTTTAGTTCGTGATCGGCATGCAGGATTAATGCAATATCTAAGGCCCGCTCGGCAGTTTTCGACGGCGGCTCGCCATTCAGCAACAGCAAAAAATTCGCCGAGTGGGAAAGCGACGGATCGGGCTTAACCACATTTTTGCCCTTGCGCAGCCTGTCGTAAGCCGCCACGATCATCGCGATTTGCGAAGTCAGCCGAATGGCCTTCCGCACGTTCGCAGCATGATCGTTATTTTTTTCTTCCGCGTCATAAAGGCCCAAGGCCGACACCGCCGTCCGCAAAACATCCATGGGCAGCGCGCCTTTAGGTAAAGTGCGTAGAATCTCGACGACCCCGTCCGGCAGCTTGCACTCTGCTGCCAGTTGCTCATGCAATTCCTTCAACTCGTTTCTGGTTGGCAGTTCGCCATTCCACAGCAGGTAGCAAGTTTCTTCAAAGGTGGAGTGCTCGGCGAGTTCATGAATATCGATGCCACGGTATGCGAGCACGCCCTGCTCGCCATCGATATAGCAAATTTTCGAAGTGGTGGCGACCACCCCTTCCAGCCCTTTGGGCGCGTGCGTCATGGTCAGGCTGGGCATGTTTCCTCGTTAATCGGGTAATTTTCTGCGGTCTGCATGAGGGGTTAGATGCGCTGTTGTAACTAACTTTTATACGCCAAAAAGCAGCAAGTTTCCAAGGTGACGGACGTTCCCCGAAAGTACAGGTGTCGATTGAAACGTAGATTTCACCCAGCTCATCGCGTTTACAATCGGGAGATGCGGCGGGGTTTGCTTTTCGTTTGTCTGTTTCTCTGCGCGGCTGCATTCGGCGCCGATAAGCCTTCGGTCCCGCTGTTGCCCTGCCCACCCGCGGCAAGCAAGGCGCAGTGCAATCCTTCCAGGCATGATTTAAAGCAAGCAGAGAACATTTTTAAGCATGCCCTCAAGCTGCAAACCGACGCGCCCGATGAAGCCTACACGGAATTTCAGCGTACCGCCGATCTTGTGCCGCGCAATTTGGAATACATCACGGCGCGAGAGGTTGCAAAGCAGCGGCTGGTCTACGAGCATCTGCAGCAGGGGAATACAGAACTGCAAGCGGGAAAGCAGATACAAGCATTGGCTGACTTCCGCGCGGCAATCAACCTCGATCCCACAAATCAGTTCGCGCAGCAACGGATAAAAGACGCCTTAGGCGATTCGCTGCCGAAACCGGAAGAGCCCCCGAGAGTGATAGAGCAGTCGCCTGAAATTGAGCTGTCACCCTCCCTTGGATTAGCCAGCTTTCACTTTCGCGGCGACTCCAAGGACTTGCTTACGAAGGTTGCAGCCGCGTATGGCATCACAGCGCAGCTCGATGATTCCGTGTCCTCCCGCCACGTATCCTTCGATATCGATAGTGTCGACTTCTTTCAGGCCATGATGGCTGCCGGCGACGTAACCAAGACTTTTTGGTCTCCGCTCAGCGAAAAGGAAATTCTGGTTGCAACCGACACGCTCGAAAATCGCCGCCAATACGAGCGCATGGCCATGCGCACCTTTTATATTCCCAGCGGACAAACGCCAGGAGAAACCGCTTCCGGTGCAATGACCGAAATCGTGAACCTCCTGCGCAACGTATTTGAGATCCGGTACGTTACCCCTCACGCAGCCAACTCCACGATCGTGGTTCGCGCTCCGCAATTGGTCCTGGATGCTGCGACGGAGTTCCTCGGCGGCCTCGACACCTCGCGACCGGAGGTCATGCTCGATGTTCACGTCTATCAGGTCAGCCACACATTCGCGCGCAACATCGGCGTGCATATTCCCAACGATTTCAATCTGTACAACATTCCCGCCGCCGCCCTGGCAGCCCTGGGTGGGCAGAATATTCAGAGTCTCATCAATCAGTTGATCGCTAGCGGGGGAATTAACGCGGCGAACAACACCGCGCTTTCCGCGCTCCTCGCGCAACTTCAGAGCCAGCAGAATTCGATCTTCAGTCAGCCTCTCGCCACGTTCGGCGGAGGAAAAACTCTAACCGGGGTCAGCCTCGACCAGCTTTCGGCCGAATTGTCGCTCAACGAAGGATGGGTAAAAACGCTTGATGAAGCCACACTGCGCGCCTCCCAGGGCGATTCCGCAACTTTTCGCATGGGATCGCGTTATCCCATCCTCAACGCCAGCTTCGCCCCGGTTTACAACAGCGCGGCGATTTCTCAGGTTTTGCAGAACAACAGCTATCAGGCGGCATTTCCGTCTTTTAATTACGAAGATCTTGGGCTCACGGTGAAAGTCAAGCCGTCAATTACCTCCGACCACGACGTGAGCCTCGATCTCGAATTCAATCTGCGCGCGCTCACCGGAGACAGTTTCAACGGTGTGCCCGTGATCGGAAACCGCGAGTATAAAGGCAGCATCAACCTGCTCGAAGGCGAACCCGCGGTGGTTGCGGGCGAGATCGACCGCAGCGAGACCCGCGATCTTGCCGGCATTCCGGGGATCAGTCAAATCCCGGGATTGAACAAGCTAGCAGGAACGAACGAAAAACAGATTGAAGATGACGAACTGCTGGTGGTGATCACTCCGCACATTACCCGGCGCGCCATGGGGCAGAACACGGTAGTGTTCTTGCCGAAATAATTACTGCTGCTTCGCTGCGAAATCCACGATCTGCTTCAGCACGTCATAATTATTTCCGTTCACGCCGACTGGCCGTCCATTAATGAATAGCGTCGGCGTCGCGTTTACGTCGAGCGACTTCCCCAAATTGATGGAAGCTTGAACATGAGCTTCCGTTTCAGGTTTGCCGGCGCAGTTGGCAATGTCGCCGCCATTCACACCGGCTTTCTCCGCTAGATCAGTGAGTTTCTGATCCGCGTTCTCCGCCGTGATCTCCGTTTGCGCGTCGAACACGCTGGAAACAAATTTCCAGTATGCGTCATTCGAAGCTTGCCCCACACAATCAGCGTATTCGGCCGCTTTCATTGCCCAGTTGTGCATGGGCAAAGGAAAATTCTGAGAAATAAATCGTATGTTGGGATCTTCGGTCAGCAACTTCTCAATGGTCGGCGCGGCCTCCTTGCAGTGCGGACATTGCAGGTCGCTAAATTCAACAATCGTTACCGGCGCACTCGCCGGCCCACGCGCAGGCCCATTCGCCTTTTTCTCAAGTATTTGCCGGTCTCGTTCGAAAGGATGCGCGCCAAACGGAATAATGTCTCCGACCACGGCGTGCTTGCCGTCCTCAGTAACAAAAAATTTCTGCTCGCCCTGACCTTGCGGGCTGCTGATCAGCACATTGACTTCCGCCAGGCCCTCGGCTTCGGCAGGCTTGATTCCAGTAATTTTCCAGGTCAGTTGCGGATCGTAGCCGAACGTCTGCTGCAGAAATGCATTCACTTCGGTTTCTGAAGGCAAGTTGGCGGTGGCGTGTGTTCCCAGTTTTTCCGAGGACTTCGTCGATTTTTGCTGTGCGGCAGCGCATATAAGCAGTGCAAAAACGCACAAAGCTACTCTCAGTTGATTGCGCATGACCATCCTTTAACTTCAAATGTCTGCTTTGGCAGCGATCGGAAAGCGCCGGCCATAACCGAAAGCCTTAGGAGAAATCTTGATGCCTGGGGCGGCCTGCTGGCGCTTGTACTCGTTCCGTTCCACCATGCGGATCACGTCCTTCACCAATTGCAAATCAAATCCATGCCGCTCGGCAATTTGTTCCGCCGACCGCGAATCTTCAACGTAGTCCTCAAGAATAGCATCGAGCACTTCGTAGGGCGGGAGCGAGTCCGTATCTTTTTGCCCGGGGCGCAACTCGGCCGAAGGAGGCTTTTCAAGGCTGTCTTTTGGGATTATCGCCTTACGCGAATTTACGTATCGGCTCAGGCGATACACCAGTGTCTTGGGAACATCAGCGATCACGGCCAATCCACCCGCCATGTCGCCATAAAGCGTTGCATAGCCCACGCCCATTTCGCTCTTGTTGCCGGTGCTCAAAACCAACGCGCCAAATTTATTTGACAGTGCCATCAGCAGCGTTCCTCGAACACGCGACTGAATATTTTCCTCGGTCACGTCCTCGGGCCTGCCCCCGAACACATCTCGCAACGTTGACTTGTAACTCTCGAAAATGTCTGTGATCTTCAGAATCTCAAATCGAATGCCCAGATTTTTCGCCAGCTCTCTCGCGTCGGCGATTGAGCCTTCAGAAGAATACGGTCCCGGCATGCCCACGCCGATCACATTTTCTGCCCCGATCGCATCAACGGCAATGGCTGCAGTCAAAGCCGAATCTATACCGCCGCTAAGGCCAATAATCACTTGCTTAAATCCGCATTTGCGCACATAGTCGCGTGTACCCAACACCAGCGCACTATAGATACTGGCTTCTTCCCCCTCGATCTGCTCATGCATCTCTCCCGTGAGCGAGTCTGCATCGAATAAAATCAAGTCCTCTTCGAACGACTTACCCTGCGCGACCACGTCGCCTTCCCGATTGAAAACAAGACTTGATCCATCGAAAACCAGGCTGTCGTCTCCTCCCACCTGGTTCACGAAGACAACCGGCACGCGATCGGTTTTCGCAATTGTGGCCAGCATATCTCGACGCAACTCGCGCTTGTTCGCCCAGAATGGCGAAGCGGAAATGTTCAAAACAAAATTTCCTCCCACACGCACCAGGGTTTCAACCGGATCGACACTGTACAGTTGCCGGTTCCAAAAATGCTTGTCGTTCCACGCGTCCTCGCAAATCGTCAATGCCATCTGCTTTCCACAGAATGGAAACAGCACCTGGCTTCGTGCCGGCGCAAAGTTCCGCATCTCATCGAAAACGTCGTAGGTGGGAAGCAGCATCTTGGATTGGACGAACTTGACGCGCCCGTCCATCAACAGTGCTGCCGAATTCATAGCCGATTTGCCGGTTTCAGCATGGGCAGGAGTGACCAGGCCACAGATTACGGCGATGCCTTGTGTTTCGGTCGCGATGCGCTCGGTCGCTTCGCGATTATGCTCTACAAATGACGCGCGCTCGACCAGATCGCGCGGCGGATAACCGCACACCGACAACTCAGGAAATATTACGAGGCCGGCGCCTTGCGTCTTCGCCCGCTGCGCGTAGTCGATAATCTTGGCGGAATTGCCGGCAAAATCTCCGACGGTTGGGTTGATCTGGCCCAGCGCGATCTTCACACTTCCAGTGTAACGGCGCGGGAATTACGAGCCAAGTCGAAGAAAGCTACGGCGAGGACGGACCCGATTGCGGAGGTGTGGGGACATCCGGGACCGGCGTGAGCGGCACCGGCGCCGAGTTACCATTTCCGGAATTGGCGGGCGCTTCTTCCCCCGGCCGGCGCAGCGTTGGCGCTTTGGTCGGCTTATTTTCTTTTTGCGCCGCGCTGGCGACCTCCGGTCCGTTCACATTGACTTCTTTCTCGGTGCGCACAATCTTTTCGCCATTCACTTTCATGATCTCGACGCGCACTACTTCGTCGCCGACGAAGCGCACAAAATCCACATCGGCTGGCGGCGTTCCGTAAATCCAATCTTCGTATTCGCCCTGGCCGTCATTCTCGCGGATTTTTTTCGGCGGTCGGCCCTTGGCGTAGATCACCATCTCGCGGTTCATACCCACCAGCGCCTCGTGGTTCTTGATCGCCTCCTTCACCTTGGGCGGCACGGTTTCGAGATATGCCTCGAGCGGCGACTTCGAATCGAAGTCGAACACCGGCCACAGCATCTGTTTCACCTGCTCAATCGTGAGATCAGGAATGTGATGGTCGAAAATCAAATCCACATACGACCCGCGGGGATTATTGATTGGATCAACCTGACCGCCCGGGGTAGTCATATCGATACCGTTTCCAACCTGAATGTGCTTGTACCACTTCTCCTTCTTGACTGGCCCGCCATTGATCTCGAAGTGCATGCGGTCGCCCTTCATCTCGAATTTCGTGATGATGGCGCGATCGCCCGGCTTAACTGATGGTCCCCAGATGGCGAGCAACTCGTTCAACTTTTCACCGCTGGGAGTAATCTTTCCGTCTTTGATGGTTAGCCCGACTTTGCCCATGGGGAACTGTGTGCGGATATAAACCAGGTCGGAGTTGAATGTACGGATCAACTCCATTCGGTGTTGCTCGGTCAGAGCGGAGGAAGTCTTGTTGTCGGCGCGGGCAACCGGGCTGAGCGTGCCCGCCAGGCAGAGAACCAACGAGAGGGGAACAACACGCGGCCGCATACCAGCACCCCGGATAATTATAGTCTTGGATGGCAAGGGCAGGTCTCAAAGCTGCCCAATTAAAACTCGCTCCGGCAGCCTGCATCGTTGCATACGCTTGCTACTGAATGCTGGCGATCACCCTGTCGGTATGAAACGAAAAAGGCACGTCCGGGCGGGCGTGCCTTTTTCAGTCGAACGGTAGGATTACTGCGCTGTGAAGGTGAATTTGTCGAGATAAACCGGGTACGCCGTCTTGTTATAATCGCTATCCATTTGATAATTGACCGTAATGCCGTACCAGGAAGTTGAGGTCGGCGTGTCGTAACGGTTCACAGTTGCGGTCTTTCCATTCAACGTAATCGTGTGGAAGAGCAAGTGGCCGTCGGAAGTACGCTGGACATTGATGGTCAGGTGGTTCCACGCATTACTGACGGGATTGCAGGCTACGCCGCTTGCAACCCAATGCCCGCCCGGATTGCTCCAGGTATCCCACTCGTGGCCGCCGTCAATGCGGCATTCGTGGCCCCAGATGTACGACTTGCCGTTCACGAACTGGTTGATATCGAACTCGAGTGCCTGCGAATTGCTCACATTACCAACCCAGAAGTAGACGTCGTAGGTAAAATTGTGCAATGAGGGCGCCAACGTTTTGCCGGTATCCGGCAGACCTTGCGAAGAGAAATCGCCGATCAGGTGATTGTTCCAGAGAATATCAGCCCACTGAGTCGAGCCACCATTGTAGGCAGCTTTCGTGCTCGCACCGTCCATGGATGGCGAGCCGACGTTTTGGTTCCAGGACCAGCTGACGTTTGAGCCACCAGGATTGCAACCCGAGCAGATGCCAAAGCCCGGAGGCAGGAGCGCATAACCCGTCCAGCCGCCGCTCTTCTGCAGGCTCGAAAATACTTTGCCACCGCTTGACGGGGCTGGGGCTGAACCGCCACTACTACCACCTACTGTCAATGTGAGTGGCTGTGTTCCCGACCACCCGCAGTTGTCCCATGACTGCACGACCACGTTGTAGGTGCCATTGCTCATGCTGAGGTTGGTGTTCAAACTTGCCCCGTTGACGGTATACGCCAGTTTTCCAGGTGCGGTGTAAATCCCCATTGCAGCCACACCTTTTGAGCAGGCCGGTGAAGTGGCGGTAGCCACGAAGTGAACGGGCGACCCAGAGGTTGCGCCGTTGCCAGGTGAGGTTACGTAGACGCCTGCGAAGGCAGGCAGCGCAAGCGCGCACAGACACACGATGGACAAAAGCTTCCCAACAGTCATTCCAATCTCCAGCAAAATTTTTTGAAAAACGCCGCGACAGGCAGCTGAGTTGAAGGGATTCTAGGAATGCCTCTACTTACGTTCAACAAGAATCGACAGAGGGGAGAATATTTTGTGCATGTTTTTAAGGGGAAGAGCTTAGGCCGGAACCGGATTATGGGTGGCGGTTAGGAGAAACAGCTTAGGCCAGGGTTGCACAATCGACCGGTAGCGGATCCTGCTTCTCTGCTTTCTCAGGGAAGTACAGAAGTGCAGATACCGCGTCGCATGAAAAGGGCCGATCCTGATGAAATTGTGAGCTGAATCGACTACGAGTTCAGGTTCAGCGCGCGCTTAATGGTTCCGCGCTCGGCCTGAATCTTCTGTTGCAGGAGGGTAATGGAATAGATGAGCTGCTCTGGACGTGGCGGACAGCCGGGAACATAGATATCCACCGGGATAACCTGGTTGACGCTCTGCACGAGTGCGTAGTTGTTGAATACGCCGCCTGAAGTTGCGCAAGCGCCCATAGAAATCACCCACTTCGGCTCGGGCATTTGCTCCCAGAGCTGCCGAATGACCGGAGCCATCTTGTTCGCAACGCGGCCGGCGATGATCATCAGGTCGGACTGGCGAGGAGATGGACGAAACACTTCGGCGCCGAAGCGCGCGATATCGAAACGCGATGCCCCCATCGACATCATTTCGATCGCGCAGCAGGCCAAGCCAAATGTCATCGGCCAGATCGAGCTCTTGCGCATCCAGTTGATGACGTTATCGACCGTCGTAAGAATCACACCTTCCGGCGTGGGATTGCCGTAGGTAAGTTCTTTCACCACGCGCTTACCTTTTTCGATTTCTACGTAGGGACCGAAGTCGAGTGCTTTCGCCATCAGTTCTATTCTAAACCATGCCTGATATTTGTCTTTTCAGGTCTTCAGGTTTCAAAGTTTCACGATTTCAATGTGAGCAGCAAGAACGCGAAACCTTGAAACCATGAAGCCGTGAAACCGTGAAACCGTGAAACCGTGAAACCGTGAAACCTTAATACTTCAGGGGTTCAACACAATCTTGCCAAACATCAGGCTTTTCTCCATGTACTCGTGCGCCGCGCGTGCCTCTTTCAGCGGAAACACACGGTCCACAACTGGCTTCAGCTTTCCGCTAAAAACATGTTTGAGAACTTCGTGCAGTTCGCCCATCGTTCCCATGTACGAGCCGCGAATGTTCAGGTTTCGCGAGAACAGGAAGCGCAGATCGAACCCGACTTGCGGTCCAGTGGTCGCGCCGCATGTAACCAGCGTGCCTCCGGGCTTCAGCGATCGCATGCTCTCATCCCAGGTAGCTGGTCCAACGTGTTCCATCACGATATCCACGCCCTGATTGCCGGTGATCCTGCGGACCTCTTCGGAAATTTTCTGCTGATAATGATTGATCACATGATCCGCCCCAAGCTCACGCGCCTTTGCCATTTTGCGATCATCGCCTGCGGTAGTAATCACCGTACATTGAAATAGCTTGGCAATCTGAATTCCTGCAATGCCCACCCCGGAGTTTGCTCCCAGCACCAACACGGTCTGTCCCGGCCTGATTCCTGCGTTCCCAACCAGCATGTGCCACGCGGTAAGAAAGACCAGCGGCACGCTGGCCGCCTGATTGAAATCGAGCGAATCGGGAATTGGGATGACGCTGACGGAACGCGCGGCGATAAGTTCGCAATCGCCACCGTCCACTGCATTGCCGAGCACGGTGAATTCAGGGCATTGATTTTGTAGTCCGGAAACGCACTTCGCGCAGCGATTACAAAAATGCATGGGCGCAACGATAACCCGCTGGCCAGTCCTGAATTCCCTTACGTATTCGCCGACCTCAACAATTTCTCCCGCAATGTCGCTTCCGGGAATGTGCGGCAGCTTCACGCCGGGCAGGCCTTTGCGCACCCAAAGATCAAGGTGGTTCATGGCGCAGGCCTTTACGCGCACCAGCACCTGATCTTTCCGCGGCTGCGGGTCAGGCACATCTTCGTAGCGCAGAACTTCCGGTCCGCCGAATTCGTGAAACCGAATGGCTTTCATGGCGACTCCTTGCGGAAATCAAGCTAACACATGTTGGGATCAGGGGAGGGTAAAGAAGAAAGTGGCGCCCTTTTCGATGTCGCCCTCGGCCCATACTTCGCCGCCATGGCGCTGAATAATGCGCCGCACCGTTGCCAGGCCGATTCCATTGCCAGGAAATTCAGCGCTCGAATGCAGACGTTGGAACGGCTGAAACAGGCGAGCCGCCGACCGGGGATCAAACCCACTCCCGTCGTCCTTCAAGAAATAAACGTTGCCGCCATCCCCGCGCTGATGCCCGAATTCGATTCGCGCCTGCTGATGGTGTGAGGTGTATTTCCATGCGTTGCGCAGTAGGTTCTCCATGACTATGCGGAGCAGGTGCGCGTCACCATAAACGTCTTCATCTTCAGGCAGGATGAATTCTACTTGCCTGTGGGGAGCACTGCGACATAATTCTGCGGTGATCTCGCGCGCAATCGCGCTCAGATCAACCTTTGCCTTGTGCATGATGCTGGTGGTCACACGAGAGAGGTTTAGCAGATCATCGATCAGTTCTGCCATTCGCTTGCCACTGGCGCGAATCTGCTGAATCAGTTCGCGGCCCTGATCGTCAAGCCCGGCGCCATATTGCTTCAACAGCAAATAGCTGAATCCCTCGAGCGCGTCGAGCGGACCACGCAAATCGTGTGAGACCGAATAGGAAAATGCCTCGAGCTCCCGGTTGGCTGAGACCAGATCGCGGGTGCGTTCGGTTACACGCTCCTCCAGTTCGTTATGTGCCTTTTGCAGGTCGCGATCGCGGTTCTGAATTTCCTTCAACATTTCATTGAAAGAGTCAACCAGGACCGCAAGCTCGTCGTCCTGGCCCGTGGCAGCGGCACGAAGGCTGTAGTCCTTCTTGCGCGATACCTCCTGGGCGGTTTCGGCCAATTGAATGATTGGCTGGGCGACTCGTTTGCGAAATGCCGAGGAGATCAGCATCGCAGCCAAAAGAGAAAGCAGCAGAACCGAAATAGCTATGAAAGCGTATCGGCGCAGCCTTTGGTCGAGTTCTTTGAGATCGGCACGCAGATATACCAGGCCAACTGGTTTGCCCTGCGACAGAATTTGCCTCACAAGAATGAGGTGCGTACTCCTGAACTGATGCACCTCAACTTCGCCGCGCGGCATATCGGGCAAAGTGACGATCGGGTTCCCCGCTTCTGTTGAGTACTGTGCAAACGGGCGGCCGTCGAGCATAAGAATGCCGGCAGAGGAGATATTTTGAGAGCTGCTGAGCGCTGCCAGGGTGTTCGATGCCGACTGCGGGTCGTTAAAGACGATGGCCGATACGCTGTTTGAAGCGATGATCTGGGCCTGAGCAGAAAGCGTTCGGACCAGGCTTTGACGGAAAGTGATCTGGTCGTAAGCGAAAAAGCTGACGCATGCCAGCAACAAAGCAACGCTGCTGACGAGCATGTTCATGATCGTGAGTCGAGTTAAGATCGAACCCTTGGCCTGCGTCGGCATCAGCTGCCCGGCCCTCCTTTCTCGATTACCTTGACCGCGACCTTCAGCAACTCCGAACTCAGGATGAGGTGTGAACGCAGGGCGGCAGTGCGATTTACTTCAAAGCGAATTCTGTCCTGCTGTTCTACCAGACCGATGATGCCGCCATGTTCGGCAAAGTGCTTGATGTTGCTGACCGTGAGCAGATCAAACCGCTGTGCAGTATCGAGGATCGTGCTGAGCCTGCCCTGCTCCGACTGGCTGATGAAGAGAACTTCGCACTCAGCCGCTTGCGGCAGCGATGAAATACGCCGGATCGCGATTTTTTTGCCGTTCATGGTCTCGCCATTTACGGTTGCATCCAGCATGTCCCCGAATGGATCTTTGCCGATCACGCAGATTTCGAACAGGCCAACCCCTGCGGCGTGATCGGCCGGCCAAGTGACGAATTTTCCGAAGTTGTAGAGATAGGCGGACTCAACCTGCGATTCAGTGGGGCGCTGCTCCTGTGCCTGGGAGTAGGATCCGGTGAGCAGTGCTACTAATGAGAAGGCCCATAGCAAGCAGGCGAGAGCAGATTGAGTTTTACCGAGTAGTGAGCGCAACCGAAGAAATCTCGGCCCTACTTGTAAATTTGAGGCGGTATTCACCTTATGTTGTTTATTCCAACTGAGCTTTGCTTGATGTCTGACGGAACTACTTTGCGCCTCTGTTAGCCCATGTGAACTTCAAATACGCTGAGCGACGAATCCCGATTAACGCTTCCGTGGGATCGCCCGTGCCCCACTCGAAATGGTAAGGCTGAAATAAATTCTGACCCACCAAAGACAGGTTCAACTCTTTTCGAATTTTCCACTCGAATCTGCCATCCATGGTCTGGTAAGCAGAGACCTTCTGCGCCGGCAACGCACTCACATAGAAATAGTCCTGATCGAATTCAAATTTCTTTCCAATATCGATATCGGATTGGATTTTGATCTGATGGCCGGGGCTCGACCCCTCGTAGGTCCTGACCGATCCTGTCGAACTGATGTCAGAACCCGGCGCATTCGCATGAAAGTTAATTCCGACGAACGAATAAGAGCCGGACAAATTCCACCAAAGAGTTGGTTTCCAGCTTGGGCCGATCTCAATGCCATTGGTGGAACCGGCGATAGCATTTTCGTAAAAGATTGTGAGATCGTTCCCAACGAGGGTGGGCGGGCTAAAGCTCTGCAGGTGATTGTAGTCGTTGTGAAATACGTCCAAATCTAAATAAACATTACGGGAAAGCAACTGGCGATACCCGCCTTCATAACCCAACAGGGTTTCCGATTGAAAGCTGGGGTTCCCAGACACCAGCAAAAAGAGTGGAGGGTTCACTGAGAGTTGGCCTCCGAAAAGCCTCATGCCTTCTTCGATACGCGAGGGCGTGGTAACCGCGCGCGTCACCGCAGTCCAGAAACTTTGATGACGATTGGGATTCCACAAGGCGCGCACCGTCGGCTGAACGTCAAAACCGCTGAAGTTGTTGTGCTGCAGTTTTGCCCCAGCCGTCAGAATCACTTTGTCATTCAGGAAATGAATTTCATCCTGAAGAAAGCCGGTGTGAATGTGATCGGTCTCAACCTCCGGTACGACGTTGAGGACCGGAGTTGGCGCAATAAACCGATTTGGGCTCCAGTGAAGCCCGAATCCCCAGCTGATTCTGTGCCGGTCTGCAACCTTGAAACGATGCAGAAAGTCGATATCGAAGGTGTCACGCGTCTCTCCGGCAAGAGCGTCGATGCGAACCGTCCGGTCAAAGTACGTCTGCAAATAAATGTCGGAGCCGTTCTCGAAGGTGTGCTGCCAGCGGGCCACAATGTCGCCGCCTGAGACCGAAGCATCGAACGTGGCCGGCCCGGTTTCCGCGGGAGACGTGCCTCCGTAAATATCGCCCTCCAACATATAGGAAGACCGATCGCTCGGGTCCCAATCCATGCGAAAACCGCCACGCTGTTGATGCCACTCGTCGAAATGGTCCTGGTTAGCCTCGAACTCGTGGCCCAGCGCGAACCCTTTTCCATAAACGCGATAGTTCACATGACCGCCCGCATTGCCGCCGTACTGGGCCTCAGCGATCAGGTGATCCACATTTCCGCTCAGCACAGAAACCAACGCTCCTTGAGTATCAGCGGTTTTTTTCGTGATGATATTGATCACGCCATCCGCGGAATTCGGCCCCCAAACGGTTGCGCCGGGCCCACGCACAACTTCAATTCGATCAATATCATCCAGCACGAGATCTTGCACATCCCAGTAGACGCCGGCGTAGAGCGGAGTGTAGACGCTCCGGCCGTCGATCAAGACGAGAACGCCTTTCGAGAAGTTTGTCTCGGACCCACGAATACCAACCGCCCACTGATTGGAGTCGATCCGCGCCACTTCTACTCCGGGCACGAGCCGGAGGGCTTCCGGGATGCTGGTAGCGCCCGAGCGGCGTATGTCCTCAGAAGTAAGGACGTACACGGCAGCCGATGTCTTCCAGAGCTGCTCAGGCTCCTTGGAAGTGGTCGTGACTTCCACATTTCCCAATTGCTCCAGCGTTAGTTCTCTTACCGGATTTGCGGAGCTTTGGGGCGTGCCGTTTTCGGCGTTGGCGCTTCGGGTGATGAGCAAGAGTGTCAGGGCAATAACTAAAGCTGCGGCAGGCGGTCTTGCCCGGTCGAGCCTGACAGACCTCGCGCTGCGGCGTCTGTGCTTTAGCATTATTCAGCGATCAGCAACTTGCTGGTTTGAACTGCGAAGCTCGATGAGGCGAGTTACTTCGCTGACGAGGTCTTCCGGTTCGATGTCCATCTTGCGAAACCAAAGATCGACGTTGGCCGTCTCATTCGGCTGCAATGAAAGTCCGGACAACATGAGGATGGGCGTGTCTGGCCGAAGCCGTTTCATCTGTTCGGCAATGATGTTTCCATCCTGGCCGGCAAGAGAGTAGTCCAAAACTACGGCATCAACGCGTTCGGACTGGAATTTTTCAAGTGCCGTGCTTGCGCCTTGCGCCTCTAAAACCCGATACCCCGAGGATTCGAACAGCATTCTTCTGACCTTCAGCTGCAGCTCTTCATCGTCCACGCAAAGGATGGTGGCTTTTGGCGAGGCCTGCTTGATAATGTCCCGGTGATGAAGTTCTTCGAGAATCGCGGAGACTGTGGAGAGTAAAAGTTCAGGACCCTGGCCTTTTTGGACATGTGCATTCACGGTTTGCAGCAACGACTCAGGCAGTTGACCCACGGCGGAAACTGCGATCAGCGGCAGGTGGGGATAGCGCTCGCGCAGCTTCATCGCTAGCTCGTTACCGTTCATTCCGGGCATGAGGTAATCGAGCAAAACCAGATCGACGTTCATGCCATGTGCCAGGGCCTGTAGTGCATGTTCACCCGAGTCCGCAGTACTAACGGAATAACCGGCGGCTTCGAGCACGAGCTTGCGCAGTTTTAAAGTGTTCGGCTCGTCATCAACACATAGCAACTCTTTACGAGGCTTCTCGTGGCGCAGTGATGATTGGTTCATAAGAGGAACGATAGGGCCCTCTATGATTTCAGCACCTGCGGCGCTGAAACCATACAGAGTTAACCTGATAATTAACTGGTAAATGGCACGAAAGTGGCCCTGGGCGCGCTATTCGGAAAGCTGCAGCCCCTGATTCTTGCCTCGTTCTGACACCACTTTTTCGAATTGGATCTAACTCCCCGTGTTGTTGACTTCTTTCTTGCACCGCCAAATAATTCACTTGGTGGATATTTACGAAGAAGTCGTTCGTCTCCGACAAACCGGCCGCCGTGGCGCAATCGCCACCATAGTCAACGTTCGTGGCTCAATCCCGTCGTTCGAGACGGCAAAGATGCTGATCCGCGACGATGGCTCGATCGTGGGCACGGTTGGCGGCGGCTGCGTTGAAGCCGAGGTTTGGCAAGCCGCACGCGAAGTGATGGAGAGCGAGAAACCACGGACGCTTACTTTCAACTTGAATCACGATCCGAAATACGACACCGGTCTGGTCTGCGGCGGCACGCTGGACATTTTCATCGAGCCGGTGCTGCCTCCAGCGTTGCTTTACATTTTCGGTGCCGGCCACGTCGCGCTCAATCTCTACAAAGCCGCGCGAAACGCCGGGTTCGATGTGACGGTAATCGATGACCGCGAGGTTTACGCCAATCGAGAACGCTTCCCCGATGCAAAAGACGTAATCGCGGAAGGCTTTGAGCAGGCCATGTCGCGCCTCAGCCCGAATGAAACCTCATACGTCGTAATTTCGACGCGCGGTCATAAAGATGATATGCGGGTGTTGCGTTGGGCAGTGCAAACTCAGGCGCGTTATGTCGGAATGATCGGCTCGAAGCGCAAGGCAATTACAGTCTTTCGTGAGTTAGTAAAAGAAGGACTCCCAGAACATCTATTCGAGCGTGTGCATTCGCCTATTGGCCTGGACATTGGGGCAATCACGCCCGAGGAGATCGCGGTTGCTATTACTGCCGAACTGATCGCAGTACGGCGCGGTGTCGAACGATCATTGCCCCACATGAGCTGGTTTCATTCGCGAAATCTGGGGGAAGCTTCCCCTGAAAAAGGACTCGAGCATCACATTTCCGGCGAAGGCCCGGTTGATTCAGAATCCTAGTCGATCGAGTTTATTCCTGTTCATTATTTACGTCGTGCCTGCGCTCTGGCACTTCCTTGCGAGCTATGCAGTTAAGGTCGGTTGGGGGAGTGGGTTAGCAAATTCTCACCGACGGCTCTTGGCGCTTAATTGCAACTCTCTTTTCCCTATGTTAGTTTTTTGAAACAGAAGGAATTACCTTGCAGGTAAAAACTCCTGCCGGACTGGATCGCAAAGAAGCCGAAATATACCAGCGGCTCGATCCGGAGCGGCTTCCAAGACACATCGCAATCATTATGGATGGCAATGGCCGCTGGGCCCGTCGTCGCCATCTGCCGCGGGTTGCCGGCCACCGCGCCGGTGTTACCTCTGTCCGGTTCACGGTTGAGTGTGCTTCCAGCATCGGCATTCCTTCGCTGACGCTGTACGCCTTTTCCGAGGAAAACTGGAAGCGCCGTCCGAAAGCCGAAGTGGACTTCCTGATGAAGCTGCTGTCGCGCTACTTAAAGCAAGAGGTCCCGACGCTGCACAAGAACAACGTCCGCCTGCAATACATCGGCCGGTTGCATGAGCTTCCCGCTTCCGTTCAGGAAAAAATGGAATGGGCGCGCCAGGAAACTTCGCGCAATACGGGCATGTTGCTTACGCTCGCGCTCAACTACAGCGCCCGCTCAGAACTCGTGGACGCCTTTCATTCCATGTTGCATGCGGCGGCCAACAACGGCGGAATCGAGCACTTGAAAATCGACGAAGAAACTATTTGCCGCCATCTCTACACCGGCCATCTGCCTGACCCTGATCTCGTTATCCGTACCAGTGGCGAGATGCGCTTGAGCAATTTTTTATTGTGGCAGTTGGCTTACGCCGAGATTTACGTTACCCCCACACTTTGGCCCGAATTTCGTGGCACGCACCTGCTCGAAGGCATTGCCGAATACCAAAAACGCGACCGCCGCTATGGCGGCCTGAACGACTCCCCGTCTGCACGAGCTCTGCGGAGCTAGCTCGATTGGAACTGCTCAAACGAGTACTCACCGCCTTAGTACTAATCCCGATTGTTCTGCTCCTGGTGCTCCGTGCCCCGGGCCCGGTGCTAGTGTTCGTAACAGGCGTGATCGCATTAGTCGCGATCCATGAACTGCTCAAACTTTCTGTGCCTTATGGAATTCGACCGCTGCAAGTGCCTACGTATGTCTTCGCTGCAATTTTCTTTCTTCTGATCGCGATCAGCCCCGGCCCGACACCCCTGCTCTCAACTTCCGCCTTCGCTCTGATTGCCCTTTCTGCAGCGGTGCTTGCTCCATTTATTTTTCTCGCCATCGCCATGCGTCGGGATGAACTCTCTTCGTCCTTTCCGGCTGCCTTGGTTTCGGCATTCGCTTTCATCTATATCGCCTTGCCAATGGCGTCGTTAGCGCAGCTTCGCGAGCAGTGGGAGGGCAGCTTTTATCTTCTTTATCTATTGCTGCTGGTTTGGGCGGGAGACATCTTCGCGTACTTCGTCGGGAAGTCACTCGGCACGCACCGCATGTCGCCGCGAGTTAGCCCCAAAAAAACTTGGGAGGGCGCGATTGCCTCTCTAATCGCCAGCGTTGCGGTTGGCATGTTGATGTTCCATTACGCCGTGCCTATCTCGAGCAGCCTGCTGCACGCACACTTAATAGAGCTTCGCGATGGCATTTTTACCCAGCCGGCTTCGCTGTTCCCAGTTGCAATTCTTTCGACCGTCTTAAATGTCGCTGCTCAATTTGGTGATCTCGTCGAGTCACTGATCAAACGCGGCGCGGGCGTTAAAGATTCAGGCGCGATTCTTCCCGGACACGGAGGCATGTTTGACCGCATCGACGCCCTGCTGTTCGCTGCGCCTGTGCTCTGGATTTATTTATCGTGGCGTGTGTTGATGCAATAGCGGGAACTTCGCACCGCAAACTTCGTACTTAGAATTATGAATATGCGTGACCCGTACTCCGTTCTCTGGACCATCTTCGCGGTGGTCTGGATCTTTGGCTGGCTGCGAACAAAACGTACACAAGAGCGGGCGCCGCTCGCTTGGCGGCTTGCTTATGGAATTCCTGTGCTCGTCGGGGCCTATTTGATGATCAGCGAAACCATACCCTTTGCACCGCTCTACTCTCGAATAATTCCAAGAAGCTCATTTCTCCAGCCTTTGGCACTTTTCCTGACTGCCGCGGGCATCGCATTCGCCATTTGGGCCCGGTTCTACATTGGTCAGAATTGGAGTGGCACCGTGACCGTGAAAGTCGGACACGAACTGATCCGCGGCGGGCCTTACCACTGGGTTCGCCATCCCATCTACTCCGGGATTTTGCTCGCGCTGTTCGGCAGTGCGCTGGCGCGCGGGAAGATTATCGGATTTCTTGGCGTTGCTTTATTTTGGCTAGGCTTCTGGATCAAAATGCGGCTCGAAGAGAAATTCATGCGCAGGACTTTCGGCGAGCAATACGTCGAGTACAGCCGATCCACTGGAGCTCTGGTTCCACGGCTTTTCTAATGTCACGCCAAAACTGAAACGTTCAGTAGCGCAGCCGAGGGACCTGCGTCAATATGGCGGAGAGAGAGGGATTCGAACCCCCGGTGCCCTTTTGAGGCACGGACGCTTTCGAGGCGTCTGGTTTCAACCACTCACCCATCTCTCCGCTTCGCTGGAGTGCAACTGAAGACCGGGAAAAGCCGCATTGCGCGTTTTTTCATTTTAGCAGGCGAGTTCTCCGGACCAGCATTTCTGGTTGAATGCGGCCTGCGATGAGCCGTCCACAAGATCAGCAGTGCAACCAGGGCCGCAAGAGAACAGACAATGCCCAATGTCCGGTCCCAGCCTTCAACAAACCTGATTTGAATTTGATTCGTTCCCGCGGCAATTGGCACGACCATTTGGCCAGTGTCGGCCGTCGTTTCAGTTTTTGCGGCACCGCCATTGACGTCAACCTTCCAAGACGGATAATTGAACAGGCGCAGAACCAGACTACCGGCTGCCGTCGTATTAACCGTGAACACACGTCTTTCGGCAATCCATTTTTCAATTTTGATTTGAGCGCTTCCCGCTCCCTCATACCGCAGCAGGGGCGCTTTCTGATCGATGTCATAAGGGTCGGCTTTGGCGGGAACGTATTCATCGACGCCCTCGTTTCCAATTCCATCCTGCTGATTGTCGAGCATCTCCTGAATGTCGCCGCCGTTGTCCCACCAGGGAACTTGGACCCGGTGCCACACTCCGATTACAACGCCAAGCGCGATAGTATAGACCAGAACGCGAATGAACCATCGGCGGGTGGCGAATGTGATCGCCAGCGCGAATGGAACATTCAGGCAAAGCAGCCATCGCCAGGGAAATTGCACGAATCGCAGTTCCGGAAGATATTTCCAAAACACGAATGTGGGCTTCAGCATCAGGAGCACGCACAACGTGCTCCACACGATCATTAGCGGCGCTAATTTGCGTTCGCGTCGCCTCGCTTGCCAGATCGCGATCACGAGGATCGCGAATTGTGCCACGGCAACGATCGAGATCAGCAGATTGAAGCGGTTATGGTCGGCGTCTTCCGTGCTGGTGAAAAGAAAGTTGTCGAGCGGCCGAAGGCCCGGTGCCAGCACTTGCCCTATATTCACCCAGCTTTGCTCATGGTAGGCGGGAAACAGAAAAAATGCCGCGAGCATTGCGCCGAGAACCACTGCCACCGCGGCATATCGCAGAACCCTCCACGACTTGCGCGAGAATGCAATCGTGACGGCCAAGGCCGCCAGCGAGTAGTTCATCATGACTGCGCTCGGCAGGTTGGTAAGCCATCCGGCGGCCATGAGGAAACTCAGGGGAATGATTATCCGCCTGCCACTTTCTTCCGCACGCAAAATGAGGAGTAGCAAAAGAGGGATATAAATGGCCGCCATTAGCTCGGCAAAAGCGCTTCGCCAGTAAACGATGACCAGGTTATAAGGATTGACTGCGTACAGTGCTGCAGCGAGAATCGCGTCGGCGCGTGAAAGATAATTTCTGGCCAGCACGAACATTGACCAGCCGGCTAGAGTAAGCACAATCCAGATGAAAGCGGCGGGGACCAGTTTCCATGGAAGGGTGAGCCCGAGTAGGCCTCCGAATATCCACGAGAGCGGCGGATAAAAGATGAATCGCGCCTCGCCATACTCGTAGTGAGCAGATGAGTCCCAGTGTGGATAGAGGTTGCCCTGTTTCCAGTGGTCGACGACTTCGATCCAGGAATTGACGTGAACTTCGAAATCGTGGCCGGAGGGAATTCCGAAGTGAACGAATGGGAGAACAACGCAGAGAGCGGCGGCAGAAACGAGAACAAGGGCGAGCGCATTGCTGCGAGCAGGGTGGATCATTATTCAGATTGGTTTGAGGATACAGGATGTGCAAAGCTGTTGTTAGGGTCGGCCACGCGGGGGCAGGCCGCGCCTCCAAACCACTGATCGGCAGTCATGAAGCCTTTTGTGTCCAGAGTGAATCGAATGTAGCTTGAACCTGTACTCCTTCCGATGAGTTCCCAGCCGCAAGCCCATCCTGAGATCAATCCCTGGTTGATCGCTATCGCCGTCATGTCGAGCACGTTCATGGAGGTGCTCGATACGACGGTGGTGAACGTATCGCTGCCGCACATCGCGGGCAGCTTGTCGGCGACTGTGGACGAGGCAACGTGGACGCTGACCTCGTATCTGGTAGCCAACGCGATCATCCTTCCGATGACGGGATGGCTGGCCGGTCGGTTCGGCCGCAAACGCCTGCTGATGATGGCGGTCACTGGTTTCACCGCCGCATCTTTTGCCTGCGGCCTGGCGCCATCTCTCGGCATGCTAATTGCTTTCCGCATCATTCAAGGTGCCTGTGGAGGCGGACTGCAGCCGCTCTCACAAGCCATTCTGCTTGAATCCTTCCCGCCACAGAAGCGCGGCCAGGCCATGGCGTTCTGGGCTCTTGGAATCGTGGTCGCGCCCATGCTCGGTCCGGTTCTCGGAGGCTGGCTTACAGATAACTACAGCTGGCGTTGGGTGTTCTACATCAACGTGCCGATCGGCGTGATTGCCATCCTGCTGACTCAAGCTTTCATTTTCGATCCTCATTATTTGCGTCGCGAGCGAACCGGAATTGACTATTGGGGAATAGGTCTACTCGTTCTCGGCATCGGTTGCCTGCAGATTATGTTGGACAAGGGCCAGGAGGACGACTGGTTCGGCTCCCATTTCATCCTGACGTTGGCGGTGCTTGCGGTCATAGGATTGGGCGGACTGATCATACGCGAATTGAAGGCGCGGCATCCGGTAATTGATTTGGGAGTCTTCACCTATCGGTCCTACGCCGTAGGTACATTCCTGATGACGATTGTGGGATTCGTGCTCTACGGGAGCACGGTGCTGCTGCCGCTCCTGATGCAGGAACTGCTCGGATACACCGCGACACATGCCGGAGTCACAAACCTGCCGCGCGGT
The DNA here is from genome assembly GCA_035517535.1 of Terriglobales bacterium. Lineage (GTDB taxonomy): Bacteria > Acidobacteriota > Terriglobia > Terriglobales > Acidobacteriaceae > Gp1-AA145. The sequence goes on along the minus strand of DATIYR010000172.1, from coordinate 7,612 downwards.
CTGGCTTCCTTCCTGTTTATGCCCGTGGTTGGCATCCTCACCGGGAGAGTCGATCCACGTAAGTTGCTGGCCATCGGACTGACCGCAACCGCAGGGGCGATGTTTGCAGTTTCCTTCTTCAGCCTGGACGTTGGCTTCTGGAACTTCTGGTGGCCGCTGATGCTGCAGGGCGCCGGGCTGGGGCTGATTTTCGTGCCCCTGACAACGGTCACGAACGATCCCATCCCGCTCGAACGAATGGGAAATGCCACCAGCGTGTTCAATCTGATGCGCAACATTGGGTCGAGCGTAGGAATTTCGGTTGTGGAGACGCTGCAGTTTCGCCACATGCAGGCGCACATTCTCTACCTTGGGCAGCACGTAAACAGCACGAACCTGAAGACGCAGCAAACATTGAATGGCCTGCAACAAATGTTCATGCTGAAGGGTGCCGACCCGGTAACCGCCGAGCATCAGGCGATGGCGGCAATTTGGGGAATGGTGCAGCAGCAGGCCTCAATGCTTTCATATAACGATGTGTTTCGCTTCCTCGGCTGGATGTTTCTGATTATGTTGCCGCTATTGTTCCTGATGAAGAAGCCTCGCGGCAAAGGGCCCGCAATGGCACACTGAGGTAACCGGCGGATTTTGCGATTGATGGCATTTGAATTTTGAATGTCAAAACGTGGTCAGTAACGTTGACAGGCAGATTGAAGGTTCATACCATATTTGAGTCGATGAACGTTTCCCGACAACTAAGCAGCCAGTGTTGTTCTTGTTGTTGTATGTGTGCCTACACTGGCGCGGGGAGACTGCTGACCTAAAAGTTCGTAGTACCGGTACAGAGGCCCATCGCCAGTTCAAATGGCGATGGGCTTTTTGTTTTTGCATTGCGAAGGGGTTTTTGACAGGCGCGAAAGAGGACTAATGATGTTCCCAATTTTTCTGAAACTCGAAGGACGACGATGCCTTGTAGTGGGGGCCGGAACGGTGGCCGAAGGCAAGATTCGTGGACTCCTCGAAGCTGGCGCATCGGTGCTGGTGGTTGCTCCGCAGGCGGTATTCCAAATTCGAAGGTGGCAGTCGCAAGGAGCCATTGCTTGGAAGCCACGAAAATTTGATCCCAGTGATCTGGACCGTGTTTCGCTTGTTGTGGCGGCTACTTCTTTACGCGACTTGAACTCTCAGGTTTTTCGCGAAGCGCGGCTGCGAAACGTTCTGTGCAACGCCGTCGATGATCCCGAGAATTGCGACTTCTATTATGGCGCGGTCGTTAAACGCGGCGACCTGCAGATTGCGATTTCCACCAATGGGCGAAGTCCGGCGCTTGCGCAACGGCTGAGACAAGAGCTCGAAGAGCAGTTCGGTCCGGAATACGAAAGCTGGCTCGAGGAACTCGGCGAAGCGCGCAACCAGGCGATTGCAGCACATTTGGACGCAGAAGCGCGTAAGAGATTTCTGCATCAACTGGCGAGCCGTGAGGCATTCAACACACGCGCCGAGCGCGGGAGGACGAATTGACTCCGCACGGGAAAGTTTTTCTGGTCGGTGCAGGGCCAGGTGATCCCGATCTGCTCACGCTCAAAGCTGCGAAAGTTCTACGCTCTGCAGATGTCGTGCTGCACGATGAGTTGGTCAGCGAAGAAATTCTTCGTCTCATTCCGCCAACGGCTGAGCTCGTGAACGTGGGAAAGCGCTGCGGAAAGAAGAGCACGCCGCAGGAAGAGATCAACCGATTGCTGGTGCACTACGCGCTTCTCGGTTTGCACGTGGTGCGGCTCAAAGGCGGCGATCCGTTCATCTTCGGACGTGGCGGCGAAGAGATGGAATTGCTTCGGAGAGCAGGGATCGAAGTTGAAATTGTCCCTGGAATCACCGCGGCTTTAGGCGCCGCGGCGTCGGCTCAAATTCCTCTGACGCATCGTGAGCTTTCATCCACGCTGATTTTGGTTACGGGGAGCAGCAAACATTCCGATCACATTGCGAACTGGCCCGACCGTCTGCCTGCAAATGCGACGGTCGTGGTCTACATGCCAGGACACGATCTCAGTGGCCTACAAACTCGCCTGCTCGCTTCCGGAGTGGCCGGCGAAGTGCCATGCGCAATCGTTTCGAGTGCGACCAACGACTCCGAACAAGTTCATGTGACCACCGTTGCCCGTCTTGGCAATGCACCGCATCTCGCGGCGCCACGGCTGGTGGTCATCGGCGAAGTGGTTCGTTTGGCTGACGCAAGAAGAATCACGCAACAGATCAGCAGTCTGGTGTTGTCGGATTTCTCCAATTCAACTGCAGGTCTCACGGAGAGCGCAGAATGAAAGTCGATTTTGAGTCAGTGAAACTTGTAGCTGAGAGCTGGGGTCCGGAAGAAATATTGGCCTGGGCGTTCTCGACTTTTGGCGAGGATGTGGCGCTCGCTACTGGAATGGGCGTCGAAGGCATGGCGCTGCTCGACATCGCATGGCGACTGAATCCGAGTGTCAAAGTGTTCACGGGGGACACGGAATTCTTGTTTGCTGAAACCTACGATCTGATGGACCGTGTTGAAGAGCGATACGGGATTCGCATCGAGCGGCTCTACTCCGAGCTCACGCCCGAGGAGCAGGAGCGCGCATACGGCAACGGGCTCTGGGCGCAGGATCCCGACCAGTGCTGTAATTTGCGCAAAGTCGAGCCGCTGCGACGAAAGCTTGCGACATTGGACGCCTGGGCAACCGCAATCCGCCGCGATCAGACTGCCGCGCGAGCGGGAATTCGCAAAGTGGGCTGGGACGAAAAGTTCAATTTAGTGAAGATCAGCCCTATCGCCGACTGGACGCGCGAGATGGTCTGGCGTTACGTAGTGAAGCACAACGTTCCGTACAATCCCTTGCATGATCGAAATTATCCGAGCATCGGCTGCACTCATTGCACCCGTGCGGTTCTCCCGGGAGAAGATCAGCGCGCCGGACGGTGGTCAGGATTCGGCAAGACCGAGTGCGGCTTGCATGCGCCGACGCAGACTGCTGAATTGGTGCAGCTTGCAGGAGTGGAGAAGTAGTGCTTCGTGGTTCGTGACTCGTAGCTGGTACTAGGCGGGGCAGGTTTGCATCTGATCAGAAAAATAGAAAGCATGAAGCACTAGTCCGAACAACGATCCACGAATCACGAAGCACGAGTTACTAACGACTGACCACTAGCCACTGACCACTGCTTGTATAATTCCCGCAACCATGGACTTTGACCAACTTGTCACCTTCATGGAAGTGGCCAAACTCGGCAGCTTTTCCCGCGCCGGGCAGAAGATATTTCGTTCACAATCTGCGGTGAGTGCGCAAATCCGTCAACTGGAGCAGGAGTACGGCGACCGACTGCTCGATCGGGCCGGTAAAGACGTGACCCTCACTCCCGCCGGCCGCGTGCTTTTTGCCTATGCCGAACGCATGCTGCAGATGAAAGACGAGTCGCTGCTGGCAGTGGCCGACCAGGGCGCAATGCCGCGCGGCACCATCACCGTGGGCGCCAATGAGGCGACATGCCTCTACGTGCTACCTGATGTTTTTGCCAAATATTGCAGCCTCTATCCCAATGTACAGATCAGCATCTATCGCAATTTCAGCTACAAAATTGTCGAGAAGCTGGAGAACGGCTCGATCGATGTCGGCATTGTCACCATGCCGGTGAAGAGCTCGAGCCTGAAGGCGCACCCGATTTTTCGCGATCAACTGATGCTGATGGTGAACCCGCAAAATCCGCTTGCCAAGCTCGACGTGGTTCCGGTAAGCGAAATTGCGAAGCAGCCCATGCTGCTGCCGAAGACAGGGTTCAGCCGCCGCGTGATGGACAAGCTATTTCGTCCTTACGCCGACAAATTACAAATCCGCATGGAGCTGCCAAGCGTCGGCATGATCAAGAGCTTCGTGGCCGCCGGACTCGGGGTTTCGCTGATCAGCGCCAGTTTTGCCCGCGATCAGGTCCTTGCCGGCCGCGTGAAACTGATCCCGGTTAAAGGCGAGGAACTCTGGCGCGAGCTGGGTGTCGCTTACCGCCGGGATCGCACCCTGACCCGCGCAACCGATACGTTCATTAACACCGTCAGACAATTGGCGCCCGCATCGAAATAGCCGCTAGTGGACACCCCGGAGGAGATCATGGCGAAAGGATATTGGGTAACTGTTTATCATTCCGTATCGAATCCAACCGCATTTGCCGAATATGGCAAACTCGCCACTACTGCCATTCAGGCTCGGGGCGGGCGCTTTCTGGTGCGCGGCATGCCGTCAAAGGTTTATGAGGAAGGCGCGAAGGAGCGGGTTGTAATCATTGAATTCGCGAGCGTCGCCGACGCGGTTTCGACCATGGAAAGCCCAGAGTATCAGGCGGCAAAAAAAGTCCTGGGCAACTCAGTCAAGCGTGACATCCGCATCGTCGAGGGCGCCTGAACGGATTGTGTGGAGACGGCGTCCACGGGCGACCGGCAAAGCCCGCGCAGCCGTGCCATTCATTTTCCTAATCGCCGCCATCACAATTTCCAATATCTCCTGATCGGAAAAACTTGTTAACGTAGAAGTAGCAAACTAGGTTCTCCTGAGCTTGAAAGGCGCGGGTGTGAGCCATAGGGCTAAGCACAAAGCGCGGAGGTTCTTATGACAGATCTCGAGAACAAATTGAACAACATCTTGGAAGAACATCAGCACGAGAGCGGGCTGCACATGATTGGCGGCCGGCGGCGGCTGATTGAGCGCCTGGCGCAGTTCTTCGAAGAAGACCTCAAAAAGACTAAGCAATCCGCGCAGCCCAGCTCGCGCGAACACTAGCCACTCGCTCCTCCTGAGAAAAAGCCCGCTGCGCAAGCAGCGGGCTTTGGTGTTTCTGAGAGTCAGTCCAGTTTTCGCCCAGTGTAGATAGTGATCAGCCACGCCACAACGGCCCACGCACCTGGCAGCGCAGTCAGCACGATCGAAAAAATTAGCCCAGCCTTAAAGAGTCCTTTTCGCGGAATGCCGCGATACGCTGTGACATCCACGATCCAACCGAGCGTGTAGCACAGGTTTGCCGCAATGCAATAGAAAGCAGGACCGATAATCATTGCGATAGGTTCTTCAAAGTCAACGCCGGGTTGGACTGCTGCGCTGCCGGCGATCCATACAAGAAACCAGGTCGCGATTCCAACCAAGCCGACGAGAATGTTGAATCGTAGCCGCTTGCCCTCCCACCATCGAATAATGTCACGCCGCGAGAGCAATTTCTCTTCCGACATAGAATCCATTCTGATTGAAAGCCAGCCTTGCCAGTTAGTTCCGCTAGTCACCTGAAAACAATCGTTCTTCCCGCAATTTATTCTTGACACCTCGGCACCGATCTCTATAATAAGTGAATAATTATTCAGAGAAGTGAATATTTATCCATGAGCAAATTGGCCCGACAACAAGCGATCCTGAATCTTTTGGATGAAGACTCCGTCTTCAGCCAGGAGGAGTTGCAGAAGCTCCTGCACAAGCGCGGCTTCGAGGCTGGCCAGGCCACCCTTTCGCGGGACATTCGGGAACTCGGCCTCGTGAAATCGTCAAACGGATATTCGGTGCCGGGCAGGGAAGTGGCGGCTTTCGAGTCGGATTTGCCGTCGGTCTCGCGACTCGTGCGTGAGTTCGTGACCAGTGTGCGCGCCGCTGAGAACTTGCTCGTCACCAAAACCAGCACCGGGAGCGCGCAGCCGGTTGCCGCCGCCCTTGATGAAGAAAACTGGCCGGAAGCGATCGGCACCATCGCGGGCGACGACACCATTCTCATTGTTTGCCAGGACCGGCGTGCGGCCGGCAGGCTTGCCGACCGCATTCAGGGAATGCTTGCCTGATGCCGGCCAAACTCAAAGTCGCTGTCCTTGGCGCCACGGGCTATTCCGGGCTGGAGCTGACGCGGATATTGTTGCGCCATCCGCGGGTGGAAAAACCGGTACTCCTGAGAAGACCAGAGAGTCAAAATCCCCACCCTGTCCAAAAAGCGGGCAAGGATGGGGCACCCCACGATTCGGTAAATCTTGCGGATCTCTTTCCCGTGCTCTCGGGCAACGGAAGCTATCCACTTGAGCCGCTGTCGTGGCCTGCTCTAAAGCACAAGGGAGTCGACCTTCTTTTTCTCGCGACCCCGCATGAGGTTTCGCGAACCCTCGTGCCCGAAGCGGTCAAGAACGGAATTCGTGTCGTCGATCTGAGCGGGGCGTGGCGGCTGAAGCAGGCGCAGCATCGCGCGATTTACGGCTTCAAAAATGAAGATTCGCTCACCGCCGCAGAGCTGACCCAAAAAGCGGTTTACGGATTGCCGGAGTTGAACGGTGACCAAATTCCGGGCGCGAGCGTAGTCGCGAATCCAGGGTGTTATGCAACAACTGTGATCCTTGCGCTTGCGCCACTGCTCAACGCCGGTCTCGTAGATCGCCAGAAGGGGATCATTGCCGATTCGAAGTCCGGGGTTTCAGGCGCGGGCAAGGAGCCGACCTCGCGCACGCACTTTGTTTCCGTCGCTGACAATCTTTCTGCCTACGGAGTTTTCACGCACCGGCATCTCGGAGAAATTGCAGAGCAGTTGCAGATAGACACAAATGAGATCACGTTTACGCCCCACTTGCTGCCGATTCCGCGGGGGATTCTTTCGACAATTTATGTGCATTTAAAGAAACCATCGCGAGCGGCGGACATCGAACAGTGCTACTGCGATTTCTACAAGGGCAAAAAATTTGTTCGCGTGTTTCAGACACCGAAGTTGCCGGAGATCCAGTTCTCGTTGAACACGAATTTTTGCGACTTGGGCTTTTGCCTTGCGCCGGATGGCAAGCGGCTAGTGCTCGTCTCTTGCGAAGACAACTTAATCAAGGGCGCAGCGGGACAGGCCGTGCAGAACATGAACTTGATGTATGGGTACAACGAAGAAGAAGGGCTTCTTTAGGAGTAGAAGAAAAGCTCTTCGCGAAGTTCGAGAAGAAAGCGGGGCAGCTATGAAAATCGTGATCAAAATCGGGGGAGCGGCGCTCGAAGACGAAGCCACGCTACACAAGTGCGCGCGCGCGGTGGTCGAAATGGCGCAGGACGGACATCGAGTGGCAGTGGTGCATGGCGGCGGAACCGCGTTGACCCGCACTTTGAAGCTTCTGGGAAAGCAAAGCGACTTTATCAATGGCCTGCGGATAACCGATGCTGAGACTCGCGATGTGGCACTGATGGTGCTTGCCGGCATGGTGAACAAGAAAGTTGTAGCCGCCATCGTGAAGGCTGGCCTGCCCGCAGTCGGTTTTTGCGGCGGCGATGGAATGACGTTCCGCGCCCGCAAGAAAGAAACAAAGGGCTACGACCTGGGATTTGTAGGCGAGATTTGCGCCGTGGAGCCGCGTTGGTTTGAAGCTATCTGGCATGAGGGCGGCATTCCGGTGCTGTCATCGCTCGCACTGGGCTCGGATGGCGAGTATTACAACGTGAATGCTGATCAGATGGCCTCGGCATGTGCCGTGGCCTGCAAAGCCGACACGCTGATTTTCCTGACCGATGTGCCGGGAGTAACGGGCGCCGATGGCAGCGTGATCCCGTGGCTAAACACGAAGCAGGTTCCGGCGCTGATCGCTGGCTCGGTGGTTGGTGGCGGGATGTTGCCGAAGCTGGAAGCG
>DATIYR010000171.1:0-5429 GCA_035517535.1 Terriglobales bacterium | reverse complement strand
TCGATCAGGCGTTCTACAACGCTCTTCAGACTCAAGCCGTGCTGACTGTTGCGAAGGAAACCGTAGACGAACGGCAGACGGTCGCAAATCAGGTCAACGAACTGTTCATAAACAAACTGAAGTCGGAGCTGGATCTCAGTTTTGCGAACGTGAATCTGGCGCAGGCGAAGCTACTGTTGCTCGATGCGCAAAACAATGATGCTGCCGCGCGGGCGACTCTCTCGATGGTGCTGGGGTTCCCAAATCTGCAGGACTATCACCTGGTTGAAGGCACTTCCTCGCCGGCAGCGCCGCCGTTGAATATCAATGATCTGATTTCTACAGCATTTGCGATGCGACCGGAAATTATGGCGCTGCAGTTTCAGGTGCAGTCGGCAAATAAATTTCGACTTGCGGAACGTGATCAACTTTTCCCGAGCATTCGCGCCCTCGGCGTCATCGGAGATACACCGTTTGGGAATGCAGCCGTCGCCAACAACTGGTATGGCGCGGTCGGCGCCAACATGCAGATTCCGGTGTTTAACGGGTTCTTGTACACCGCTCAAATGCATGAAGCCCGTCTGCGCGCGGAAGCCACGAACGAACGATTGCGCGACATGCGCGACCAGATCGCGCGCGATGTGCGCACGAGCTGGCTGAACGCGAATACTGCTTACCAGCGGCTCGATGTCACGCAGCAACTGTTGCAGCAGGCGAATCTGGGATTAAACCTGGCACAAACGCGTTACAAGATGGGGCTGGGTTCGATTGTCGAGCTCAGCCAGGCGCAGCTTCAACAAACTCAGGCTCAGATCACCTATGTTCAAGCCGGCTACGATTACCAGCTTACTCTGGCCACTCTGACTTTTGAGACGAAGGGACTCTGAGGTTCTTCTCCGTGGCCACTCTGCGATTCATTCAAAAGCTTACTGCTCATCGCCAATTAGCCCCTGTGTCGGCAAAGCGCAACAAGGCAAAAAAGGGCAATGGAACCAGAATGCAAGCCGTCGCTCTGATCGCTGCTGTGGTCATCCTGTTCTGCCTCGCTTATGTGCTTACCTTTTGGCTGCATGCAAACTGACTGGAGTTGGTGAAAATCGGTATCATTTCATCTTGCGCTTGCGGTTTGACGGTTCCAGGCTTCTCCCTGGGTTTTCCACAATTCGCCCAACCGCTCAGCAATAAGAACTACGTCGAATCGCATTTGGCGCGCATCTAGTATTCAGTAACCTCACGTTACCAAGTCCCACTCGTCTTCGCGTTCGAGCTAATCCAAAAAGGAGAATCCTCATGCCTTACATCACCGTTGGAAACGAAAATTCGACCAATATCGATCTTTATTATGAGGACCATGGTACTGGGAAACCGGTCGTTCTGATTCACGGCTATCCGCTCAGCGGCTCTTCTTGGGAAAAACAATTGCCCGTTCTGCTCGATGCGGGCTACAGAGTCATCACATATGATCGCCGCGGCTTCGGAAAATCCAGCCAGCCCACAACCGGATACAACTACGATACCTTTGCCCAAGACTTGCACCACGTTGTGGCTCATCTCAAACTGCGCGATTTTGCGCTCGTCGGCTTCTCAATGGGCGGCGGCGAGGTCGCGCGTTATATCGGGAAGTACGGTTCGAAAGGCGTCACCAAAGCCGCATTCATCAGCTCGGTGCCGCCGTTCCTTTTGAAAACTCCAGACAATCCGGAAGGCGTCGACAGAAGTGTTTTCGATGGACTAGAAAAAGCGATCGCCACAGACCGCTATGCGTTTTTCACCGAGTTCTTCAAAAACTTCTACAACGTTGATGTGCTTCGCGGTAAACGGATCAGCGATCAAGCCGCGCAAGCGAGTTGGAACGTGGCCGCCACAGCTTCGGCAACTGCAAGCCTGGCGTGCGTTCCAACCTGGTACGAAGATTTTCGCCAGGACCTGGCGCGGGTGGATATTCCAACTCTGGTATTACACGGAGATTCTGATCGCATCGTTCCATTCAATGCCGCAGGAGCGCGAACCGCGAAACTCGTCAAAGGAGCGAAGCTGGTCGTAATAAAAGATGGGCCGCACGCCATAAGCTGGACACACGCCGACGAAGTGAATCCGGAACTGGTGAACTTCCTGGCAAAGGGAGAAGCCGGCCGTGCAGCCTCGGTTTCGCCGAAAGAAGCAGTGGCTTGAGCCAGATTCTGCACATAGGGCGCTGATGACATCAGCGCCCAATTTTGCTCAAAATTTTTCAGGAACGGAGCATGCAATGGCGGAATGTTCACATCTGAATCAAATCGCGATCACGACTACGAATACGCATGTTTGCGAAGAGTGCGTCAAAATGGGAGACCGCTGGGTGCATCTGCGTTTGTGCCTGGAGTGCGGCCATGTGGGCTGCTGCGACTCCTCGAAGAATAAGCACGCCACAAAACATTTTCACCGTTCCAAGCACCCGCTGATTCGCTCCATCGAACCCGGCGAGGAGTGGGTGTGGTGCTACGTGGATGAAGTCGCTCCCGGCGAATTGCGCGGAAATAAGTTCGTTCCGGCACAGGACTGATCCACTTGTAAGTTTCTCTTCACCCGGCGATCCGGTACTGCCTCCGTGTGACCACTGTAGAACTCTGCATTAAAAGTACCGGTTGAGGAATTCTCTACAGCAACAACGGTACAGTAGCGCTCTTCTTTTCGTGATACCAATACGTCAGGCGAGTTGACGATTGAATTGCGATCAACGGCATCTGCGATTCGCCCAAGCAGCGCTGCTCGTATTGCGAACGTCCCTCTCCGACTCTGAAAGTTCGTCACTTCTGGCGTGATACGCACTGCGACCAAACAATCGGGGCTTGTGGTTTGGCCCGGACGGCCGTACCCGCTGGGCGCGACCTGGGACGGCGAAGGTGTGAACTTCGCTCTGTTTTCCGAGCGAGCTGAAAAAATCGAACTTTGTCTGTTCGATCCATCCGGGCGGCGAGAGATTCACCGCATATCCATGACCGAGCAGACCGACCAGGTGTGGCATTGTTACTTGCCCGAGGCACGACCGGGTTTTGTTTATGGATATCGCGTGCACGGTGCCTACGATCCGGCGAAGGGCCTGCGATTCAACCGCAACAAGCTTCTACTCGATCCTTATGCGAAGCAGATTCTGAATGGCTTGAAGTGGCACGATTCGCATTTCGGATACAGGATCGGCCACCGCAATCAGGACCTCTCGTTCGATCGGCACGACAGCGCTCCCGGAATGCTGAAAGGAATCGTTGTTGATCCAGCTTTCACCTGGGGCGCAGATGCGCCGCCGCGCACACCCTGGCACCGCACCGTGATCTACGAAACGCACGTGCGCGGTTTCACAATGTTGCATCCCGATGTTCCCCCGGTTCTGCGCGGCACCTACGCAGGGCTCGCCACCGCTCCTGTGATTGATTACCTGACGCGACTTGGGGTCACGGCAGTAGAACTTATGCCGGTCCACACATTCGTGGATGACCGTACGTTGATCGAGCGCGGGCTTCGGAATTATTGGGGATACAACTCGATCGGCTTCTTTGCGCCTGAGCCCCGCTATTCTGCGAGCCAAAATATCAACGAATTCAAAACCATGGTGAAGACGCTGCATTCAGCGGGAATCGAGGTCATCCTCGACGTGGTTTACAACCACACCGCCGAAGGCAATCAACTCGGGCCAACCCTATCGTTTCGTGGCATAGACAATACGTCGTATTACCGGCTCGTCCCCGATAATCCGCGTTATTACATGGATTACACGGGAACCGGAAACACGTTGAACATGCGACACCCGCGCGTGTTGCAGCTCATTATGGATAGCCTGCGCTATTGGGTCCTCGAAATGCACGTGGATGGGTTCCGCTTCGACCTTGCCGCGACACTCGCGCGCGAATTGCATGAAGTGGATCGACTCGGCGCCTTTCTCGACATCATTCATCAGGACCCGATCCTGTCACAGGTAAAGTTGATCGCTGAACCCTGGGATTTGGGGGAGGGGGGATATCAGGTTGGCAAATTTCCGGTGGGCTGGGCGGAATGGAATGATCGGTATCGTGACGCCGTACGATCGTACTGGAAAGGCGACGGGGGATTGATTGGCGAGCTTGCGTATCGAGTTACCGGATCGAGCGACCTTTATGCTCGCAGCGGGCGGAAACCATACGCCAGCATTAATTTTGTGACCGCGCACGATGGTTTCACGCTGCAGGATTTAGTCAGTTACAACCATAAACATAACGAGGCCAACGGTGAAGGCAATCGCGATGGCACAGATAACAACCGAAGCTGGAATTGCGGTGTGGAGGGGCCGACCGACGATCCCCAAATCAAGCAGATCCGGGAGCGGCAAAAGCGCAATCTGATTGCGACACTGCTGCTCTCGCAAGGCGTCCCCATGTTTTTGGCCGGCGATGCCATTGGTCACACACAGGAAGGCAACAACAACGCATATTGTCAGGACAACGAAACCAGCTGGCTCGACTGGTCCCCGCAACGCATGGATTATGAGTTGCTGGGATTCGCGCAGCAGGTAATCAGCTTGCGCAAGCATCATCCTGTCTTTCATCGGCGGAATTTCTTTCTCGGCCGTAAAATCCAGGGCGAAGAGATTAAGGATATTGTGTGGCTCAAACCCGACGGTAACGAGATGACGGACCAGGAGTGGAACCAGGACTTCGCTCGCTGCCTGGGCGTAATTCTCTCCGGCGCGGCACTCGATGAAGTGGATGAGCGCGGACAGCAAGTGCGCGATGACAACTTCCTGTTGTTAATGAATGCACATTACGAAGAGATCCCGTTTGCACTCTCCACTCTTCCAATGGAGACTGGCTGGTTCGTGCTGGTCGATACTTCCTGCCAGACCTCGCGGGACGCGAGCACGTTTTATCCCGGCGGGGCAGCGTATCCATTGCAAGCACGGTCGCTGGCCTTGCTAGTCGAGCGCGCTCCCAACCAATTCCGGGGAAACGAGCGTAGGCGCGCACCTGCAGCATGAAACGCAAGCACGACATGCCTTTCGGCGCAGAATGCCGCGACGACGGCACCGTCCGTTTTAGGATCTGGGCGCCAGCGGCTTCCTCTGTTGACCTTCGTCTAGGCACAAATCCTGAGCGAGAGCTGCCGATGCCCCGGCTTGACGCCGGCTGGTTCGAACTCGTGACCGAAGCTCGCGCGGGCACAGAATATCGCTTCCAGATCGACCACCATCAGCTTGTGCCTGACCTCGCATCGCGATTTCAGGCTTCGGGTGTGCATGGGCCGAGCGAAGTCATCGATCCACTCGCGTTCGAGTGGCGGGACGCAAACTGGCACGGTCGCGCGTGGGACGAAGCCGTGATTTATGAGCTGCACGTTGGAACCTTTACACCTGAAGGCACATTTGCCGCCGCGGAAAAGAAACTGGATTATCTTGCCGACCTCGGCGTAACCGCAATTGAACTGATGCCGCTCGCAAGCTTTCC
>DATIYR010000170.1:0-2852 GCA_035517535.1 Terriglobales bacterium | reverse complement strand
TGTAAGCGCCAAAGAGAAATGTCTGGACGAGATGCAGACTCATGATGGCGACCATGAAGATGGAGCCCCAGTTGTGAACCGCGCGCAGAAACCACCCGAGAAATTGTTCGTTGTTCAGATATTGAAGACTGGTCCAAGCCTGACTGGTCGAGGGTACGTAGACGAAGGCCAGGAGCGTGCCGGTCACGATCTGCAGAATGAAGCACAAGAGCGTGCCACTGCCGAACACGTAGAACCAGCTATTCGTGCTGGGTGGAACCTTATGCCCGGCCGTCGATTCGAACAGCTTCGTCAGATGCAATCGGTCTTCGAGCCACAGTGCGATGGATCTCAACATTTTGTGTTCCTTAAAGAGGCTCAGCGAGTGTCGGAAGATGACCGCCCAGCACCTTCAATTCGCTGCCGTCGACTTTGTGCTGGTACTCGAAAAGTCCCCGCGGCGGTGGACCGGAGGCATGCGAGCCATCCTCATAAAACGCGCCCCCATGGCAGGGACACATGAACAGTCGCGATTCTTGAAACCAACGAACCGGGCAGCCCAGATGGGTACAATTGATTGCGAAGACTTGGAACTTTTCTGAATCGATTCGGCGCACCCAGCATGGCACTTCGGCGGTGTCTCCATCCCAAGGTTTACTGACAGGGTTGCGATAGACGGCCATCCGAGTTTCACCTTCTGGAAATCCGTCCAAAGGCCCCAGCGAAATCCAACTGTTTGCCGACTTCCGTGTGAAAGTCGACAACACATAACCCAGTAGGGGGACGCCGACAAGGACGGCCGCAATGCCGTTCAATCCGGCTCCGACTTTCAGAAGCAGATTGCGGCGAGACAGGGGCTGCGCGGGTGCATCTTTCGCGAGATTTAGTTTCTTGCAACCGCAATCTGAATTCTGGTTATTGTCACTCATGGTCTACCGTTCCTTTTTTTAATTGAGGTGAGGGCAAGCGTCCGATGCCCGGAAAGCCACGAAACGACATCGGAAATCTCTTGTGGTGTCATCGCGTGACCGGACGAATCGCTTTTCCAATTTGGACAGCCCAGGTCTGAGCGCCCGGCGATCACTGTCGTCCGAATGGACTGGTTGCTCTCTAACGAAAGCAAAGCCGGTTCGATCACGGAACCGCCTTTACCTGGGCCACCCGCCCCGTCGTCGCCGTGACATCTGAAGCACTGGGTCTTGAAAACCGCCTCGCCGCGTCTGGCGTCGCCCAACTCGGCGCTATAGGGCGGCAAGGTTGCTCCGGCATACTCTTGTGGGCGTGACCAACGCGCCTCTATCTGGTCCGCCAATATCTTGATTTGCCGGTCCGTTAGTGTGCCGCCGCCGTTCTGCGCGAAGGCCGGCATTGCTGTGCCGGGAACACCTTTTGCGATCACGTCCCGCATTCGTTCCTTGCCGATTACGGCCAGATAGAGGGGATCGTTCAGTGGCCGCGCGGCACCGAAGCGGCCGTTGAGGCCGTGGCAACCAGCGCAATTGTCCTTGTAGAGAACGGAGAAGTCCGTGACGCTTTCCGGCAACGTATACTTTTCCGTCGCATGGCCGCAACCGGCTAGCACAAAGGCAACACTAGCGAGCAACCAGAGAGCGGGTCGCGTCATAGGTCGGTCTTCTCCTCAGAGTCCATTTGTGCTTCGATACCAGCTCTTGCGGTTAATGGCCAGCTCTGCATGGTTTCGATCTTGGCGGTGCGCGCAATGACCCACGAGCAGGCTAAGCCGAACGCAATTTGCGAACCCACAAACCAGCCCCAATTGATCCGCTCGTTCAGTGTGGGGTTGACTAAGCTGAGCGTGGCGGCGATGAGTCCAGACCAGAGCACTGGAGTAAGCAGGCCGCTTCGCCACGTGGCGCCTTTTGGAAACATCGGAAGGGAGACCGCATAGAGCATCCCGACCAAGACTGAGGTGGTCAGGTGAATAAATGACCCAGCGATCAAACCGGCTTCGCTAAACTGCCTGAGTTGTGCAATGGACGCATGGTCCAACGTAGGCAAGATGCCGGCCGCCAACAGGTTGATTGGGTACCAAATGCTTCCTTGTGCAATCAAACCAAAGAGCGTGGCCACTACTGCCATTGCGACGGCGCCCACCAGTCCCCCGTACACACCGGTCCAATAAGGATGCACTTCCACGGGGATTCGAACGCGGTGACGCTCGACGCCGTTCGTGAGGCGATCTACTCTGGACGAACTTTTCGGCACGCAGGCTGCAGCGAGATCGGCCACGCTCACGGATACCGCCTCTTCCTTTTGTTCGGGGAGCACATCAAACCACCAGCCGATAGCGGCGCGCAGTAGTATGGCCGTGCCGACCATGGTGACAGCGATGTGCGTAACTATCCCGGAGAACATTAGCGTGATGCCGAGCGCGGCTATGAAGGGCCACGGTGTCGGCGCCGGGACTAGAATCGAACTTGCGTCGGTTTCGTGCATTGATTACCGTCCAATCACGTAGACCACCGTGAAGACTGCGACCCAGACAGCGTCTACGAAGTGCCAATACCAGGCCAGCAATTCGAATCGCCGAGCCTGTCTGTACATGCTGCCCTTCAGCCCAAGGACCAGCGTGAGCGACAGCAAGGTCAGGCCGAGAACCACATGACTCGCGTGGAGCCCAACCAGCGAGTAGAAGGTGGTGCCAAACAGGTTCGTAGTAATTGTCAGGTGCCAATCTCCGATCAGATGGCGCCATTCGAGAGCCGTCTGCCGCAGGAATTCAAGGCCGAGCAGAATGGTCACTGCAGTCCATACCTTGAACTTCCGTAGTTGATTATTCTTTAGGGCACGGGCCGCCATCCCTACGGTGATGCTGCTCGTCAGGAGGCAGATCGTCGGCCAGATCGGCAATT
>DATIYR010000169.1:0-7042 GCA_035517535.1 Terriglobales bacterium | reverse complement strand
GTGGAACGGGTCCTTGCCCATGTGCAGATGGCGCTCGACGTTTTCCACCATCACGATGGCGTCATCGACGACCAGACCGACAGAGAGCACAATCGCGAGCAGTGTGAGCAGGTTGATGGTGAATCCCGCAACCTTCATCAGAAACACGGCGCCGATCAACGAGATTGGAATCGCGACCACCGGGATCAACACAGAACGGAACGATCCCAGGAACAGGAAGATGACGATGATGACGATCAACAGCGTCTCAGTGAGCGTATGCAGCACTTCGTTGATCGCGTCCTGGATGTATTCAGTAGAGTCGTACGGCACTCCGAGCTTCATGCCTTGCGGCAATTGCGCTCTGATTCCCGGCAGGGCCTCGCGCACGTGCTTGATCACGTCAAGCGAGTTCGCGGTGGGAAGCACCCAAATTCCCATGAAGGTGGCGCTTTCGCCGTTGAAACGAACGTCGGAGTCGTAGTTCTCTGCGCCGAGTTGTACGTTTGCGATTTCCCCTAACCGGACGACCACCCCATTCTGTTGCTTGACCACCATCTGCCGGAATTCTTCCGGCGTGCGCAGATCGGTATTAGCCACGAGGTTGACGGAAACCGCCGAACCTTTGGTGCTGCCAAGTGCTGACAGGTAATTATTCTTCGTTAACGCGTCGCGAACATCAGAAGGGGAAACTCCGCGCGCGGCCATCTGGTCTGGCTTGAGCCAAATGCGCATCGCGAACGTACGCCCGCCGAGAATATCCGCGCGCTGAACACCATTGATTGACGTCAACTTCGGCTGAACGACCCGCGTCAGGTAATCCGTGATCTGGTTCTGAGCCAAGTCCTTCGAGGAGAACCCCAGATACATCGCGGCGAACTGATTGTCAGAAGTCTGCAGATCGATGACCGGGGCTTCGGCCTCCGGTGGCAGGTCGTTGCGCACCTGCGCGACTTTTGCCTGAATCTGCGTCAGCGCGGCGTTGGTGTCGTAGTTCAGCTTCAGGTGGACATCGATCGTGCTCAGGCCCTGAGCGCTGGTCGACTCCATATAGTCGATGCCATCAGCGCTGGCAATGACACGCTCGAGCGGAGTCGTAATGAAGCCGCGGACGAGGTCGGCGTTGGCTCCAACGTAGACGGTCGAAACCTGTACCTCGGCAATATCGCTGCGCGGATACTGGCGAACGCTGAGCGAGCGAATCGCCTGCAATCCCGCGATCAGGATGACCAGGTTTACACAAATGGCAAGAACTGGCCGCCGTATGAAGAGATCGGTAAACTTCATCAGCTTTCCTCAGGATTCGGCTTGGGGCTGTTGGGTGGCTGAACCTTATTGTTTACCAGGACAGCGGCGCCGTTGCGCAGCTTGAAGACTCCTGAACTTACGACCTCGTCACCCGCGTTTATGCCGGAGATTACGCCGACCTGATCACCGCGCGAGGGGCCGACCTTCACGAACTGCTGGCGCACGCCGAGATAGGTTTTACCCTTCGGGTCCTTCATATTGGTGACCACGAAAACCGAATCCCCATAGGGGGCGTAGTTGATGGCCGAGGCCGGTAGCTCGATCACGTCCTGACTGCTTCCCAGACCCAATTGCACCTGAACAAACATGCCCGGTCGCAGCCGGTTGTCTGGGTTCGGCAGAGTCGCCTGGATCTGGATGTTTCGCGTTGATTCGTTCACGACAGAATCGATCGCATTCACCCGCCCAAGGAATTTCGCACCTGCGAGATCGTCGCTTGTAATTTCTAATCTGCTGCCAACTCGAACCTGCGGCGCCTGCTGTTGCGGAATGCCAAAATTCACATAAATGGGATTCAACGATTGCAGCGAGACTATCGCCTGACCGGCTGCCAGGTATTGCCCGAGATCGATCTGGCGAATTCCTAAAATCCCTGTGAACGGCGCCCGGATGGTTTTGCGGTCAATTGTGGCCTTGATCTCCCCGACTTTAGCTTCGGTAGACTTTTGCTGAGCATCCGCATTGTCGTAGTCTGAGCGCGGCACAACACCATCTTTTACCAACTGCTGCTCGCGGCCATAATTGATTTTCGCCAGCTCGGCGTCGGACTGAGCTTGGGCCAACTGCGCACGTTCTTCGCGAGTATCGAGTTCAACCAGAATGTCGCCGGCATGCACCGCCTGACCAGATTCGAAGTGAATTTTGGCGACAGTTCCCGGCAAATCGGCGCTGACGGTCACGCCCTGTATCGCCGCGGCCGTGCCGATGATGCTCAGAGTTGAAGGCCAAACTGCTTTGTGGGCGACAATGGTCGTGACCGCGTCCGGAGGTGGCTGGTAGCTCGATCCCTGCGCGATCGCGGTCTGAATCTGCCGGTATTTCACAAATCCCAGGCCGGCAAGAACCAGCACCACCACGCCCAGCATTAGAAACATCCGTTTCGCCATGATTTCCTCGTACCTGTTGTTACGTAAACGTTAGCTTTAGGTTCCCGCGTTTCGCGGTTTCAATTCTGGAATTGCAGAGTTGAAGTATTGGATGTCGCCCGGTTCTCGACCGCTCCAAAAATTGAGCAGCCCGAACCACCTTTGGATCGAAATATCAGGGTTGAAAGCCGACTGGTAGTGCCGACAAAGCCGCCAACGGACCGATTCTGCAAGCTTAAACTGCTCGCGCCGAAATTTGAATTATAAAAACCTGTCCTCACGGCTAATCTGCCTTTTCTATTCCAATCCTGAACGCCCGTACTCATCTTTAATTATGTAACCATACGGTTACACATTGCGTTTTGTCAATTCTTCTTTTCAGTTGGACGCACCAACCTCCGAAAAGACAGTTCAAATCTCATCATTGAAACCTTCTGTTACATTTGTGAGTCCATGAAACCGGAACGGAGCTTCGCCAGCGACAACAACGCGGGCATTCATCCTGAGGTGCTGAAGGCAATCGCGGAAGCCAATCGTGGGCATGTCGTAGCGTACGGCGATGATCCGCACACTCGTTCGGCAGTGCAGTCGTTCAAAAGGCACTTCGGCGAAGCCATCGAAGTGTTCTTTGTTTTCAATGGAACAGCAGCAAACTGCTTAAGTTTAAAGGCCTTAACCAATTCCTACCATGCGGTGATCTGCGCCGACGCCGCCCACATTTATGTCGATGAGTGCGGCGCGCCTGAGAGATTCACCGGCTGCAAATTGGTGCCGGTTCCGACCAAAAACGGGAAGTTGACGATCGAAGCGGTTCGGTCCGCTTACCACGGAATCGGCGACGAGCACCATGTTCAGCCGCGAGTCATCTCGATCACCCAGGCGACGGAGGTCGGAACCGTCTACAAGCCTAACGAAATCCTGGATTTAGCAGGTTTTGCGCATGAACGAGACATGTTCCTGCATGTTGACGGCGCTCGCATTGCGAATGCCGCCGCATCGCTTGGGCTTGAGTTACGTGCAATCACGGCCGACGCAGGCGTCGACGTGCTTTCTTTCGGGGCCACCAAAAATGGCGCCCTCGGGGCCGAAGCGGTGGTCTTCTTTAATCCCGAGCTGGCAGCCAACTTTAAGTTTTACCGAAAGCAAGGGATGCAATTAGCCTCCAAAATGCGATTTACGGCGGCACAGTTTGAATCCATGCTGAGCGGCGATCTTTGGCTGCAGAATGCGCGACATTCAAACCGCATGGCACAACTTCTCAGTCGTGAGATCGGCAAAGTTCCGCAGATAAAAATCGTCCACAACGTGGAAGCGAATGGAGTCTTTGCGCAAGTTCCGCGAGAGGCCATTGCCAAGATCCAGAAACACTACTTCTTTTATGTGTGGAATGAAGCCGAATCCATCGTGCGCTGGATGTGCTCGTGGGATACGACGGAAGAAGATGTGAGGGAATTCGCGAAGTTTGTGCGCGAAACCGTGTCGTAGACTTGTACTACCTTGCCCAGTTCTGCGTCTTCAACCCTCGCACGCGCTTGAATTCATTCTCATCATTCGTAATTAGGACCAGACCTGCAGCCATGGCGTGTGCGGCAATCCACAGATCGTTGTTTCCAATCATCTCGCCCTTCAATTCAAGCTCGGCACGGACCTTCCCGTAAGATTCCGCCGCCCCTTCGGGCAAGGGAAGAGCGGGAATCAGCGTCACTAGCTCAATCAGTCGTTCAAGAGCTGCCGTCTCATGAACGCTTTTATGAGCACCGTAAATCAATTCTCCGAAAGTAATAACTGAAATCGCCGCTTCACCCGGCCGGAGTTTTTCAAATTTCCGCAGCAGTTCTTCCGACTTCTTCTGACGAATATATATAAAGATGTTCGAGTCCAGCAGATATCGTGGTTCCACTCACAAGCCTTTGCGTTTTTGTGGCAAATCTGCGCCGCGATCACCCAGATCAAAATCGTCGGGCAGGCCTGCAATCAGGTCGAATGCCCTTCGCATCAGTCCCGTTTTTTCGCGCAAGACGATTTCGTCGCCGCGCCGGAAGATCTCCACTTCCTTGCTCTTAAAGCGGAATTTTTTTGGCAGCCTGAGGGCTTGACTGTTCCCTGATCGAAAAACTTTCGCCGTCGCCATGCACATACTCCCGTATATACAGCGAGTATACACAAAGTGCTGGGTTAGGGCAATAATTGTAAGTGCCTGATTCTATACGTCAAACACCCGGTACACCGCGGGAGGGTTTTGCGATTGCAACAAAGTAATTGCAACGTTGTGCACAGGAACTCCGCCTGGAGTTTTGCCGTCACACTTCCCGTTGTGCGCGTGGCCGTGGACGACCAGGTCGGCTCCGTGACGATCGATGACCTCTGCCAAGCGTGAAGTTCCTAAGAAGGGATATATTTCCGGGGCTTCGCCATCGACCGTGGCCACGACCGGCGCATAGTGAAGCACGACCACCCTTTTTTTGGTTCGCAGCTGTGACATTGCGCGCTCGAGCCGCAGAGCTTCATCGATGCTTGCCCGCACGAACGTCTTGATCTCGGGTTCGCCGAATGCGGTCAACACGCCCCGGCCAAATCCGCCGACAAAACCTTTCGTCCCCGCGAAGCCCACCCCGTCCCGCTCGTAAGCGCTGCCATCCAGGACTTTAACTCCTTCCTCGGTGAGCATGTGCATCAGGTCGGCTTGGCGGTCACTTTCATAATCATGATTTCCTAATACGACGATCACCGGCAGACGCAGTCGCACCAGCACATTCAGCAACGGCTCCATTTCTTCCGGCCGGCCGTAGTTGGTCAGGTCTCCGGCGACGACAAAAACATCGGCTTCGTCGCGTACACGATTGAGCTGATCATGCAGTGCGCTGAACCGCTGTGGAGTGAAATGCAGATCGGCTGTGGCCGCAACTCTCATATTTCAGACGTACCGGTTTAAGACGTGCCGGATTTTCGGATCACGCCAAGCGAAGGCGCGCGCCCCGGTAATTTCTGTAGATGGCGTTTACGATATTCGCTTTGCACATCTTCAAGGCTCCAATCTTTTACGTCGATCGAAAAGATATTTTCATCGATCAGGCTTCCGCGGAACGGCGCGCTTGGATCGGGATGCTGCACCAGATGCATGTACCGCGAAAGCAAGTCCTGCCACAGTGGTGCAGGAACATAATCGGTGTGCGCAGGATATACGTAACGAAAGAGCACGAGTCCCCAAAGGATCATCTCCCAGTGCTCGCCAGCCAGTTCGAGAATTCGCTCCCACTCGAGCTGTCCCTTGGTCCTGTAAATAATGTGAGCAATGTCGGCGCCGTCAAATCTTTCGCGTCGGGTCACGAAGAGCTTCGACGCAATCAGGTCCTCGGCGGAAATAATTTGAGATTTGACACCTGCAATTACAGCCGGGTGCGTGCGTTTCATCCAACTATCGTCGACCATAATCACCGCGTTGCTCATTCCGGAGATGAGATCGACAAAGTACTCGCCACGACGTGCCTTCGAAAGCCACACCGGATCGAGCGTTTCGCAAAGGAAGCCTTGCTGGCAGAGGTAGTCGAGCGCGGCGGGAACGTCACCGGATTTCACGAACAAATCGAGGTCTTTGGTGACCCGCCAAATGCCTGTGTACTTCTGCAGTGCGAATGCACCTGCCACCGCGTATGGAATTCCACGCTCATTCATGGTCAGCAGAACGTCGCGATAAAGAGCCGCGGCTTCCGCCGCGAGAGGGGTGGGGTTCGCTGAGGTGGGCGAACTGGCATTAGGCGTTTTTTCAGGCTGCTCCGCCATGAGCCGCTTGGATGGGTTTGTACAAGCAACGGTTGCAGAAGTATTTGCCAGGGCGGTCTTAGTGAGACCGTTCAGCAACGTGAAGCAGCCAGGAGAACCGGGCCGAGTTGCATCGGCGGTACGAGGTTCGCTGGTTTTCTCGGCCGAACGCAACGCTACTCTGGAATCACGCATCTTTGAAGTGCATTCATACGAGCCTCATGTCTTCCCTGACGGAATCGGTCCAACAGCAGAGTTCCCCGGCGATTAACCTGGAACAGGGCCAGCTCGCGCAGCGCATTTCTGAGTTGGGCGATTGGTTTCACAACCTGAACCTGCATGGCGTACCGACAGCGCCGCATCATTTTCTTGGAGATTTTCCCAATATAAAGTGGAAGAACATTGCGAGCGCCATCCCGCAGGATTTGACCGGAGCGACCGTACTCGACGTGGGCTGTAATGGCGGCTTTTATTCCATCGAGATGAAAAAACGCGGGGCGAAGCGGGTAATCGGAATTGATGTAGATGACCGTTACCTGAACCAGGCTCGTTTTGCGGCCGAGACCTTGGGCGTCGACATTGAGCTCGAAAAGTGCTCGGTCTACGAGGTCGGTAAGCTCCCCGGCAAGTTCGATTACGTCCTTTTTATGGGCGTGTTTTATCACTTACGATATCCGCTCTTTGCCCTGGACAACTTGATCAAAAAGATTGCCGGCAAACTCGTCTTCCAGACCATGGTTCGCGGCTCTGCTGAAGCCCGAGAATGGGCCGACGACTATCCCTTCTGGAATGCGCAAATTTTTGAAGAGCACGATTTCCCGGCCATGTATTTCATCGAGAAAAGCTATTCGCACGATCCCACCAACTGGTGGATTCCGAACCGCGCGGCGGTAGAGGCCATGCTTCGGAGT
>DATIYR010000168.1:0-2067 GCA_035517535.1 Terriglobales bacterium | reverse complement strand
ACTCCGACGGGAACGGGGCGGCGCATTTATATCAATCGCGAACCGGGATCGACCGAATTGACAATATGGGGAACGATTCCTGTTGATGACACCGGCGCCAGTGAAGGCTTGGCAATCGACGATCCGGCTGAATTCGCCGCCGAGTTGTTTCGCCATTTGCTGGAAGTAAGAGGGATCGCAATTTACGGAAAGGACCGCACGCGTCACACCGAGCTCGCGAGCTTGTCCACATTCACCAGCACGGTTGTCGCATCGAGCGGCGGCGGCGGCGATCATTCTCTCACCTCGCCGGTGGGGCCGCTGGTACTCGCCGAACACGAGTCGGCGCCGCTTTCCGAAGATATCGAGGTCGTAAACAAGGTCAGCCAGAACCTTCATGCCGAAATTCTGTTGCGCCTATTGGGCCGCGAGAAAGGAACGGCCGGGACTGTGCAGGCAGGACTCGAAGTGTTGCATGGATTTTTGAACGCCGCAGGAATTTCGAGCGACGAATATGACTTCCACGATGGCTCCGGACTGTCGCGCGAAAATCTGGTGACTCCGCATGCGGTAGTCCAATTGCTGGAATACGCGGCCGGCCAGACTTGGGGCACGGAATTCCGCAACTCGCTTCCTACGGCCGGAGTGGACGGTTCTCTCGCCGACCGCTTCAAAGATCTGGCTCCGGGCGTGCACGTCTTGGCAAAGACCGGATCGCTCGAAGGAGTGAAGAGTCTCTCCGGTTATGCGGTAACGGCAAAAGGCGAGCAACTGGTGTTTTCTGTTCTCTCGAACAACTCCAGCCTTCCGCCGCAACGGATCACAGATACGATCGACAGCATTGTCGAGGCTGCGCTGGGCGGTTCCGAAAAATAATTGCAACTTTTTATCTAAGTTGCTGGCCGCCCGCGTC
The DNA here is from genome assembly GCA_035517535.1 of Terriglobales bacterium. Classification (GTDB taxonomy): domain Bacteria; phylum Acidobacteriota; class Terriglobia; order Terriglobales; family Acidobacteriaceae; genus Gp1-AA145. The sequence goes on along the minus strand of DATIYR010000168.1, from coordinate 1,175 downwards.
TGCTTTTGAGCGTCTATAATGCTCCTCTTGAAGTTCGAGCAAGGAGGAACTCATGTCCCAATCCATTCCTGATAAGTACCGCGATCTGTTCAGCAAACGCGCATTTGCCAGCCTGGGTACTTTAATGAGCGATGGCTCGCCGCAGGTTACGCCGGTGTGGGTGGATTTGGAAGGCGATCTGGTGGTTGTGAACACTGCCAAGGGAAGGCAGAAAGACAAGAACATGCGCCGTGATCCACGCGTGGCGCTGGCCATCATCGATCCGGAGAATCCCTATCGCTATCTCGAGATTCGCGGACGCGTGGCCGAGATCAGCGAAGAAGGCGCCGATGCGCACATCGATAAGATGGCAAAAAAATATTTGGGCGCGGATAAATATCCATATCGGCAATCGGGCGAAGTTCGAGTGATGTTCAAGATTCGTGCCGAGCGCACGAGCACGATGGGATAGAGCTGTCAGCTTTCGGCTTTCAGTTAAAAGTCACAGGCGCGGAGTCCAGCAGAACATCTTTCATGACGACGTCATCCCTCGAAAACTCAGCTTCGATTTCAAGTTCAACACGGTTTGATTTGGATTGGGTGCGCGCCCAATTTCCTTCTCTGTCGCGCACAGTGAACGGGCACCCGGCCGCATTCCTCGATGGCCCCGGCGGAACGCAGGTTCCGCAGCGCGTGATTGATGCCATCTCCGACTACTTTCGAACACATAATGCCAATACTGGCGGCGCATACGCCACCAGCCGCGAAACCGATCAGGTGATTTCGGGTGCACGCTCGGCAATGGCGGATTTTGTCGGGTGCGATTCGGACGAAATCGTGTTCGGCCCGAACATGACGACGCTGACCTATGCGATGAGCCGCGCGCTTGGAAGAGATCTGAAGGCAGGAGATGAAATTCTGCTCACGCATCTCGACCACGACGCGAATATTTCTCCTTGGCGCGCCCTCGAAGAACGCGGGGTGAAGATTCAATTTGTCGACATCCGCGAAGAAGATTGCACGCTCGATATGGACGAGCTTGCACGGAAGATTACTTCGCGAACGAAAGTGGTCGCAGTCGGATATGCATCCAACGCGGTCGGCACAATCAATGACGTAAAAACGATCATTCGCCTAGCACACGATGCCGGGGCGCTTGCGTATGTCGATGCTGTGCATTACGCGCCGCATGGGCC
>DATIYR010000167.1:0-9218 GCA_035517535.1 Terriglobales bacterium | reverse complement strand
AGCATTGTGATTGCCTACAATCTGCCCGACGTAAAAGAGCTGAAACTCTCGCGCAAAGCCTACTCCGGCATCTTCCTCGGAAAGGTAAAAAACTGGAACGACCCTGAAATCACCAAGGTGAATCCCGGCGTGAAACTCCCCAGCGAGCCAATCAACGTGGTCGTTCGCGCGGATTCAAGCGGCACCAGCTTCGTATTCTCCAAACACCTGAGCGCCATCAGCCCCGAGTTCGAGAAAGAGGTAGGAGCGAACAAGATGCCGAACTGGCCGGTCGGCACCAAGAGCAAGGGCAATGAGGGCGTGACCGCCTCGGTGATGACCACGCCCGGTTCAATCGGCTACATCGAGTATGGCTACGCCAAAAGTCAGAACATTCCTTTCGCAGAACTGGAAAATAAAGCCGGCAAATATGTCGCAGCCACTCCTGCTTCCGGGCAGGCTGCACTCGCCTCCACCGAGTTGCCGGAGGACCTGATCGTCTGGAACTCCGATCCCAGCGGCGATGACGCGTATCCCATCGTCACCTATACCTGGCAGATCTTTTACAAGAAGTATGACGCCAAGAAGCTCGCTGCCGTCCAGGACTTGATCAAATACGAACTCGGCGACGCCCAGAAAGAAGCCGATTCTCTGGGCTACATTCCGTTGCCGCAAAACGTCGTTGCCAAGGATCTGGCTGCGAGTTCAACCATAACCGCGCAGTAGCGTACGAGGTCATTTCATGTCCGCTGGTTCCGCTGCTTCCGCAATGCCCGGGCCCAATTCGGGCTTAGGTGCGGTGTTTCAGGTTCGTAAGGGAGAGATCACGCAAGCACCGAGCCCGCGCCAGCGCTTTCTTGACGCTGTGTTCGGCAAGGCCTGTTATGTCTTCGCGTGGTTAACGGTTGCGCTCGTGGTCTTCATCGTTCTGCGCATTCTGATCGCCGCCGTCCCGGCCATGCGAAGCCTCGGACTGGGATTCCTCACCGGGCGAGTTTGGGATGCCAATGCCGGAAATTTCGGAATTCTGGCAGAGATTTGGGGAACCCTCTACACCTCGATTCTTGCCCTCATGCTCGGCACACTTTTCGGGCTGGCGGCCGCGGTCTTCCTTAGCGAAGGGTTTCTGAGTACTGCGGTTTTTGGCGTCCTGCGAAGATTCAATTTGCATCTCGCGCCAATCACCAAGAATCTGCCCGATCAACTCGAGCATTTGCTCAAAGAACTTATCGAACTCCTGGCCGCGATTCCGAGTGTCGTTTATGGCTTGTGGGGAATTTTCGTCGTGATTCCTCTCATTCGTCCGTATTGCGACTGGCTGCACCTCAAGCTGGGCTGGATTCCATTTTTCTCGTCGGACTTGAGTGGTCCCGGCGTGCTGCCTGCGGTGCTCGTGCTTTCCATCATGGTTCTTCCAACCATCACGGCAATCAGTCGTGACGCACTCGTTGCAGTGCCTCCTAAACTGCGCATGGCCGCGTACGGTCTGGGCGCGACCCGCTGGGAAGCCATTTTCGCCGTCATACTTCCCTCTGCCTCGCGGGGAATATTCGGCGGCATCGTGCTGGCGTTCGGGCGCGCACTGGGAGAAACCATGGCGCTCGCGATGCTGGTTGGCAATAGCAATCAAATCAAGCTTTCGCTTTTTTCCCCGGCGAATACCTTGGCCGCGCTGCTGGCCAATAACTTTCCCGAAGCGGGTCCGAAAGAGGTTGGCATGCTGATGTACGCCGCCCTGGTCCTGCTGGCGATCACCTTGGTAGTGAACATTCTGGGAGCATTCATTCTGCAGCGCGCCGCACGGCTGCAGGCGGAGTAGCAAGAAATGGCAACCAAAGCCGCAGAAAATCTTAAGGTCATCCCGAACCCGTTTGCAGGAATTGATTTTTCGCAATTGGAGCGGTCGCTGCGGCGTCCGCGTACGTTCATCGATTCGGCGCTCAACTTCGCGACCACGTTGGTGACCCTCATCGCGCTCGTGCCCTTGTTCAGTGTGGTGTTGATGCTGCTCTGGCGCGGCGGACGGCGATTGAGCATGGCGGTGCTGACCTCATTGCCTCCGGCCCCGCTTGAGCAAGGCGGGGGGTTCGGTAACGCCATCGTCGGCACGCTGGTGATGGTGGGCATCGCGATGTTGATCACCGTCCCCTTCGGCATACTGACCGCTGTTTACCTGGCGCAGTCACACAGCAAATCGGCTGAGGCGGTGCGCTTTTGCGCCAAGGTGCTGACCGGCTTCCCGTCGATTCTGGCGGGCGTATTCGCTTACGGCACAATCGTGCTGGTGACCGGCGGATTTACCGCCCTGGCTGGAGCTGTTGCCCTTTCGGTGCTGATGCTCCCGACCATCATTCTTACTTCCGAAGATGCCATCCGCGCCGTGCCTTCCCGCATGAAGGAAGCGGCCATCGGCATGGGCGCCACTCGAACCCAGACCGTATGGATGGTGCTCCTGCCCACGGCTATCCCTGGCATTTTGACCGGCGTTATGTTGGCCGTCGCCCGTGCCGCGGGCGAAACCGCTCCGTTGATTTTTACCGCCCTGTTCAGCAACTACTGGCTCTGGGACCACGGCCGGGCCAATCTCATGCAACCTACGGCTTCGCTGGCCGTGCTGATCTACAACTTTGCCGGAATGCCGTTTAAGAACCAGGTAGAACTGGCCTGGGCCGCGGCGCTGGTTCTGGTTTTAATGGTATTGACCGCCAATCTCATTGGACAAAGTCTTTCCGCGAAACGAATCCAGCAGTAAGGAGAAATTTATGTCTTCCGCCGCAATGCCAACCGAACCCAAAGGAAATGGCCAATCACCGCTCCTGGTAAAGGTGAAGCAGGAGGATGTTGTGGTTGACTGCCACATCCGCGAACTTTATTACGGGAACTTCAAGGCGGTGCGCGACACCGAGATTCCGATCAAGAAAAATTCCATCACGGCATTTATCGGGCCTTCAGGTTGCGGAAAGAGCACGGTGTTGCGATGCCTGAACCGGATGAACGACCTGGTGCGCGGTTTTCGCTTCGAAGGCCATGTGCGCTATCGCGGCCGCGACATCTACGATACCGCCATCGACCCGGTCGCCGTACGCCGTTTCATCGGCATGGTATTCCAGCAACCGAACCCATTTGCGACCAGCATCTTCAACAATGTTGCCTTCGGATTGCGTTTGAACGGATTTAAGGGAGATAAAACGGCACGGGTTGAAAAGGCCTTACGTGGCGCCGCGCTGTGGGACGAAGTAAAAGACAAACTGAACAGGAGCGGCCTCTCGCTCTCCGGTGGCCAGCAGCAGCGCCTTTGCATTGCCCGCGCCATTGCAACCGAACCGGAGGTCTTGCTCATGGATGAGCCATGTTCTGCGCTGGATCCGATCGCAACCAGAAAGATTGAAGAGTTGATGACGGAACTGCGCCAGAAGTTCACCATTGCGATTGTGACTCACAACTTGCAGCAGGCGCAGCGTGTCGCCGACTACACTGGTTTTCTTTATGTCGATACCACCCAGGGTGGACGCACCGGATACCTGGTCGAATTCAACGAATCGAAACGGATTTTCGCGGATCCGCAACACCCGCACACGCAGCAATACATTCGCGGTGAATTCAGTTAGCAACCCAGATGTTGCTGAGCGTGCCTTGCACCCGAGAATCGGAGCGAATCGGAGCTGAGCTGTGAACGAATCGAAGCCGAATTGGACGGGCTGCGTGCTGGCCCGCTCATCCTGTCTCATCGTGATTGCCGCCGCGTTAGTTGCGGTTGGTTGCACTACATCGCCGGCATCGAACCAAGCCAGGAAAATAGACGTTCCTCCCGGCGCTGTGTTATTGCGCGGCGCGGGAGCAACATTTCCCTCCCTCCTTTATAAGAGCTGGTTTGCCGCGTATCAGAAGAGCCATCCTCAAACCGTAATCGTCTACGACGCCGTGGGCAGCGGTGAGGGCATACGTCGCTTCGTGGATGCCAATTCAGAGAAAGCCGAAGAAGTTGATTTCGGCGCCAGTGACGCCGCTCTCACCGACGAGCAGATCGCCCACGTCCCCAGTGGCGCGCGTTTGCTGCCCATGACTGCCGGCAGCATCGCCATCGCGTACAACCTGCCGAACTTCAATGGAGATCTGAAGCTCTCGCGCGATGCCCTGGCTGGCATCTTCAGCGGTGACGTCCAAACCTGGAACGACCCTCGAATCGCTCGTGCCAACCCGGGCGCGCACCTGCCAAACTTGACCATCGCAACGGTTGTGAGGCAGGACTCGAGCGGCACCACTTTCGCCTTCACCAAGCATCTGGATGCCATCAGCGAAACGTGGCGCGCGCATTATGGGCCCGCTACCCTGGTGAATTGGCCGGGTAATGCCATTCGCGCCAAGGGCAATGAGGGCGTTGCCGGCGCCATAGAACACGCCGAGGGCTCGATCGGTTATGTCGGCTACGAATTTGCTAAACGGCTCGGTCTGAAAATGGCGTTGGTCGAAAATAAATCGGGGAACTTCATTGCGCCTTCAGCCGAGAGTGCCTCTGCGGCGCTGGCCGATGTTCAACTGCCGGAGAACTTGCGGCTCTTCGTACCCGATCCCAACGGCAAGAATTCCTACCCGATTGTCACCATGACATGGATCCTGGTCTATAACAGCTACACGGATCCGAAAAAGGCTGCGTTGCTGAAGGATTTATTCACCTGGTGTTTGAGTGACGGCCAGCAGCAGGCCGAAAGCCTCGGCTATGTGCCGCTGCCGAGTAATGTGGTCAGCAAAAGCCTTGCCAGCCTCGAGAGCGTGCAGGTCCTCAAGAGCTCCAGCACCCGCTTGCCGGGAGCCATACGTGTTTGGCGCATCATACCGGCACACCAAAGTTGACCAGGCGGCCTGACTGTCCGAGGTGAGAAGCCCGCCGCTATCACCAACGCTGCTGTGCTGCCCCGCGACCGCACGAGCTGCTCAATCAACTCAACCGCGATGAAGTCGTAAGCAATTTACTCCACTTGATATCTACGCTGCCGGAAAGCCAGAAAGATTTCTTCGCACTCGAATGTGCTAAGCGTTAAGTGACGTTCCGGGGCTGGATACAAGCAGTGGTTGAAGCGCCTTACATCGCGCCGTGATGAGCGTCATGTCGTCCGCCTGCACGCCCTGGCTGAAGCTCTGCACCTCTGCCACGATCGCCTGCAGAACCTCTGCGGCTGATTGCTGTCGGTGCGCGCGTAACACCTCGATCAGTCGCGCGTCGCCGAACTCATCGTTCTCATCGGGCGAAGCCTCCGAGATGCCATCCGTATAGATCACCAACACATCGCCGTCGTGCAGAGTTCGTTTCTCGACGGCACAATCCCATCTTTCAAACAGCCCCAGCACCGTCGCGGTCGCATTGAGCCGTTCGATTTCACCCGTCGCCCGCAACAGGATCGGCGGATTATGTCCGCAATTCACGTAACGCAGTACGCGGTCTTCATCGTCGTAGGCGGCGAAAAACATCGTCGCGTAATTGTTGATTTCGGTGTTCTCGTAAAAGAGCTTGTTTACCGAGCGCAGAAGATGTGAAATGTCCTCGAGCGCCAGCGCATACTGGCTTCGCAGATTGGCCTGCAGGTTGGCCATGAGAAGCGCGCCCGACATTCCTTTCCCGGAAATATCGGCCAGTACCAGACCTACGCGCCCCGAACCGAGATCCAGAAAATCGTAATAATCGCCACCCACTGCACGCGACTGAATGCATTTGCCTGTGCATTCGAGGGTGCGCAGAGCGGGAGCGCACAGCGGAAGCAGACGACTTTGTACCTGGCGGGCGATTTCCATTTCCTGCGCGGTACGGCGCTCCGCTTCCATCCGCTCCGCCATTTTTTCGGCGAGAGTAATGCTGCGCATGGCAATTCCCGCGTGGCTGGCAACCGATGCCAGCAGACGCATGTCGCTCGAAGAGTACGGTTCCTCGGAAAGCCTGGGGCCGAGCACGGCCACTCCTTCGAGCACGCCTTTGCCGGAGCCGTGAATCGGCACCACGCACTCCGGATTGAGCGGGCCCAATTGCGTTCCCCGCATCTCCTCCGGCATCAATTCCACCGGCCCATCACGCTCGGCCAGTTCGGCGATTCCGGCCGCACTACGCGAGAGGGTCGTCGCTGCCGCTGGCGGATTGCCCGCATATGCCAACAGCTGACCATTGTTGCCCTGCAGATAGACGAACATGGTGCGCGGATGCAGCGCATCCCAGATGTTCTGCCGGAGAAGCAACGCCAGGCCTTCGCGGCTGCTGGTATTAAGGGTCTTGGCGGCAAGGTCCTCCAGAATTTGCTGCGCGTCATAGGAGCTGCGGAAAAAAGCGCGGTCCAGCCGCGTTCTAACACGGCGATGAATTTGGGTTGCACTCGAGATCACCAGCACGCCAAAGGTCGCGCCAATCGGGATGGCCGCCTTTGATCCGGCGGAGAAGTAATGCGAGAACGCCTGCCCGAACCACAACGTGAGCCCGACTGACAGCAACAGAATGAGGAGCAGGAAGCCGCGCTCCACCACGAAATAACGGGCGCTGCGTTTCAGCAGGACGGGAATATCCATGACCCGATGCTTCACCACCGCGTAGGCAAAAGAGAGCGGAAACAAAAACAGGAGAATGACCTTGGCAAAATTTGGCCAAAACGAAACTTGCAAATAGAACACTTCCTGCACGAGCGCAATGGCTGCAGCCGGGGTCACTCCAACAACGGTACCCCAGAAAATGACTTTGATCTTGCGTACGTCATCCGTGTTTGAGGCGCTGATCCTATTCCACAGCAGGGAAATGAGCCCGAGAAAAATAGACCCGTAAACAACGACCCTTCGAGCATCGCGGGCGATGGGCTCGGGCACTGCCGCGAGAATAACGGGCAGCGGTATGGAGTTGCCTTGCCGGTAACCTCCCAGGCTCAAACAGATCGCGCTTGCCAGCAGCGCCCACTTCAGCCAGGGAACCTTGCGTTCAATCGGAGAACGCGCCGGGAAAACCGCGAAGAAAAAGTAGAACAGACCTGTGAGAACACTACCCATCAAAGTCCGATAGGCGAGCAGGAAAGAGCGGAGATGCGCTGGCGCGGCGACAAATTCGTCCGGCATATCCGCGGCTGCGATGAAGGTCGCGAACAGCAGCGCCAGCAGCCATGCATTCCGGTCTTCCATGCGCAGAAACAGTACCGCCAATCCCACCACGAGGAACAGCATTGGGTACAAATCAGCGATTTGAACCGCTATGGTTCGGCCCAGGCCTCGCGTATCCCCCACCCCTTGCCTGGCGCGAAATCTGGGCGTGATGACGAGCGGTTGTGATTGACCTGGCCGCTGCAGGGTGAGTGTTACTGCATCTCCTGGGTTGGCGCTTAGCCAGGTGCGTCGCATCAATCCATTCCATGCCGACGCCGAAGCCGCGGTGCCTCCATTGATGGCCACGATGCGGTCGTTGACTTTCAGCCCCGATTTTTCCGCTGGGCTGCCAGGATGGACAGCATAAATTTCAATTCCGTTGGGAGAGTACGATTCCTCAAAGCCGATTTCGACCCGCAACGTCGGCGACGGCAGGCGAATGTAGTACATCCAGATGGCGCTGTAAGCGATGAGAGTGCCGGCGAAGATGATTGCTAGAAGACGCAAGCCCGTTCGCTTGAGTGAACTCACACTCTGGCGATCAGAGCCGATCAACAGGTCTTGGTCGACCACATTCCACCATCCACAACATTGCACGTGTCGCGAGCAAGCGGCAGTGATGGTAGTCACACCGGCATGATTGAGATTGGCGCATCCGAGAGGGAGGTTTGGCGGCGCGCATCGAGCCTCGATGCTTTCGACCTCACGCCACCTCGCCGTGAAGTGAACTCATGGACATGGTCGCGGGTGACCACTCGAATGCATGACGGAAAATTCGGAACTTATCGGGGCGAATGTATCAGCTCGCTCGAAAGAATCAGGCGAACTAATCGTCATCTTTCTGGACCGCCGGCTTGATTACACGCGCCCCAGGTGTTTGGATTTTCACTTCCTTCGCCTCCGGCTGAGAGGTTGTCATGTGCCTCAAATCCGCGCCTGAACGCGCATTGGGATAAGGCCTGTTGCCCATCATGCCTTCCCAAATGATCCGGTTGAACGCTTCCGGATCGTTCACGTCCTCTTCCTTGAAGTTCATGCCTTTAGTCTTAGCCGCCCACCAGGCGCCATCGTGCGTGGTGCGGGGTAGGGTTGCGTGGTTGACCGCTTGGGCATTCGGAAGGGGCAACGTCGAGTTGTAGAGAACTTGTGCGGGAGTGGCAGTGTACGTCCAGCAGGTTGAGCCACCTTTTTGCTTCGATGCGCAGTATTGGTTCGTATCGAAGGCGTCGGTCATGGGTGGAACGCTTGCATCATGCACGCTCAAATGAGATACCCCGAGGACGTCCTCTATGGTGCGCAGCATGCTGACCGTCGTATAGAAATGCGAGACCACCGCGCCCTGCTTCACATAAGGACCAACAATGAAAGCAGTGCTACGATCGCCGCTCACGTGGTCAGCTCCATCCTGCGGATCGTCTTCGATCACGAAAATGAGCGTGCTGTTGGCGTACGGGCTGTGGGCAATCGTATCGGCCACAAGTCCCACGGAGTAATCGTTGTCGGCAATCTGTAGTTCGGGCGTGTTCAAGCCGAAACTGGCGGTATCGAAGTTGCCGAAGTGATCATGCTCCAGCCGCAGCAGAGTGAGATTCGGGAAGGTGTTGTTGGCAACCTGCTGCTTGAATTCCCGCTGCCACTCCGTGTAGCGAAAATAATCCGGGAAGGTTTGATCGAAGCCGCGGAAGCATGTGTCGGTTCGGTTTATCAACGATGGATCCGCCGGGACCGCAACCTGGATCGGCGGGTTCGCGCCGCAGGGATTGGTAAGGGTTGGAGTTATCACACCCAGTTCCTCTAACACATCCAGTGAGCCGAGGTCGAGGTAGAAGCCATAGTTCCGGACAGTAAGGCCGGCATTGAGGGCGGCGTCCCAAATGTAACCAAGCCCTTGCTGACCTTCGGGTCCATCCGCTGCCACTTCGTTGGCCGTGCCAGGCAACAGATTCGGATCGTTGGGATAAATCGGCTGCACAGCTTTGCGCGCCGCCACGCCGGTAATGGCGACGTTCACGTTGCGGGCGGTGCCTTCGCTATCGTAATTGCAACCGCCTTTGCCGTAATTGATGGTGACGCACTTCTCGTTTGTATCGAGCGCGCGTGCGGCAGTTGACCACTGCCAGCCATCCATGCTGACC
>DATIYR010000166.1:0-4941 GCA_035517535.1 Terriglobales bacterium | reverse complement strand
TGCCCGATCACCTGAGTGTCAACGGGGTTGACGAGGATCCGTGGTTTGAGAACACCACATTTTCTCCGGAGGCGCTCATCGCGGACCAGCGCATGCCAGTCATGCACTGCTATCCATATTGGTCGGGCGCGCTGAAATATGGTGGTCCGATGGATCCTCCAAGTACGAAAATACTGGCGGCCATGGCCGCACTCATTCGCTCGTACGCGGGCACGCAGAGTAAGCCTGTCTGGGCGGGAGAATTCAACACCTGCATTGAGTCACTACCCGAACCAAAGCAAGCCGAGTGGCTGGAAAAGGCAGTGCTAGCCGCAATTGATGAGGGAGTGAGCTGGTTCAGCTATTGGGATACGAATGATGTTGACCGGAGGTTTGAGTTCAACTCGCTGGAATATAGTCTGGGCTTGTTGACCAATGACGGCAAAGTGAAGGACCAAGGCCGCGTATTTAGCGAACTGGCCCGCGCATATCGAGGAAAGCCGGTTAAATTCCCCCAAACAAGTCTCCCGCCTCCGCCAACCGAGCGGACCCACGACGCCACGTGGAACTGGATGTTGGACTGGATGGGATGGAAACCTAGAACAGCCGCGTAAATAATTCTCCAGAGTTCTCCTTTCCTGAACCGCGTGCGGCGAACTAAAATGCTCGGTCGGAGGGTGAGACCCAATGTTCACGGCCACGGCTGATCTTGTTCTACCCAGCACTACAACCGGTTCTTTTCCGCGTCCACGCTGGTTCGATGTCTGCATGTGGGGACGGCCGCTTGATACCTGCATGCTCGACATCCGCTTCCGAGAAAAATTTCAGGATGCGATGGCTGTGCTCATCAGCGATCAGGAGCGCGCCGGACTCGACATTCTGACCCATGGCGATTTGCACGTGGATGAAGACATGGCAGGCCGGGCCTGGCACCATTACCCGCTGCAACGCTGGGCAGGATTCGAGGGCGATCACTTGCAGCCGGAGGCGACAACTGCGCCGTGGCTTCATTACCCTCCGGGCACGCTGCTGAACGAAATTTATACCGGCTGGCGCTGGCCGCACGTGGTGGACAAGATTGAGCATCGGCCGCTCGACTATCCCAAGTTGTGGCGCATCGCGCAGTCGAAGACCCGCAAACCGATCAAGTTTGGAACCTGCTGCTCGCAGGTGATGGCGCTTTTTCTCGACATCCACACGCCGAAATACAAGGACAAGCGCGAGGTGATCTGGGACATGGCCGAGGCCATGAATAAGGAGCTGCTGGCGCTGCGCGATGCCGGCTGTCGCTGCATTCAGATTGAGGAGCCGACTTTCCACTTCATGGCGAACACCTATGGCAAAGACCACGCTGAAGTGAAATTTATGATCGACGCCTTCAACCGGGAAGTCCAGGGGCTAGATGACGTGGAGCTGTGGATCCACACCTGCTGGGGAAATCCGAACATGCAGCGCGTGATGGAAGACACGAGTTATGCGAATTCGATTGAGATTTACCTGGAGCGTTGCCGCGGTGACGTGTGGACGCTCGAGATGAAAGATCGGAATCAGAAAGATCTCGAACTGTTTGCGCCGTTCAAGCATGATCTGAAAAAGAAAATCTGCGTTGGGGTGGTGAGCCATCGCTCGCTTCAGGCGGACCGGCCCGAGGATGTGGCCAGTGAAATCCGCAAGGCGCTCAAGTTCATTCCACCGGAAAAGCTGATCGTCTCAAGCGATTGCGGTTTTGGCCGGCAGGGAGCAAATCGCGAGATCGCCTTCTACAAGGCGAGCGCGATTGCACAGGGTGCGAACATCGTCAGGAAGGAGCTTGGCCTGCCGACGACCAACGTGCCCGCTGCGGATGCGAAACTGCAGATCGACGTCGTGCCCGGCCGCGACGTGACCGCGGCAAGAGTGGCGTGATTATTGATGTGCGCCAGTTCCATGTCCCTGGAGTTCACTCAGCCCGTAGCGCTTCGATGGGTTCGAGACGAGATGCTTTGAGCGCCGGCCAGAAACCGCTGACGACACCGACCAGGGCAAGAATGATGAAGGACGTGACCATTACGTTTAAAGATGCGCGCAGGAAGATATCGCCGGCGTGATTCGTCGTCTTATAGAACTCGCTGTATAGCGGGAGTGGCGGAATAATCATGGTAAGAACCCAGGAGCCGATCATGCCGAAAAGTCCGCCAATAAACGTGAGCACGAGTGCTTCTAAGAGGAACTGACCCAAGATACTCCGCCGGGGCGCGCCCAGAGCCTTGAGCAAGCCAATTTCACGTGTGCGCTCAGTGACACTCACGAGCATGATATTCATGACGCCGACGCCGCCCACGCCCAGGGTAAGCGCGCCGATGATTCCCATCATGATTTCGAGTCCGATGGAAAAATACTGAATCATTTTGTTGGTTTCGACGGTGTCCCAATCAGGAGTGGCTTTCTCGTCGCGCGGATCAAAATGGTGGCGCAAGGCGATGGCCCCGCGTGCGCCGAGAAGCGCTTCGCTGTGAAGCTCAGCCGAAAGGGGCTGAATGATGATCATGTCAGGATCGCGCTGGTTTTTGAGCAAGTTGTACAGCTCGAATGGAATAAAGGCTTGTTCGTTGTCCGGCCCCATGTACATGGCGTTCTGAACCTTGTTCGCGAGCACGCCGATTACTTCGAGGCTCTGGCCCTGTACCAGCACACTCTGCCCGACAGCGGGTGCACCCTGGAAGGCGCGCTTGGCGGCGTTGTAACCGAGGATCACGACGCGGCGGTGGTTCGTAAAATCGCCCTCTTCAAAGTAGCGGCCGTCTTCAAGATCCATCAGTTTGCGCATTGTGCCATAAGGAAGTTCCACGCCGCGGGTGGTGAGAGAGATCACGCGGGTGCCGATCTTGTAGCCGAAGTCGCCGCAGGATTCGGCACTGACGGCACGGACAATCGGCACATCGGAGCGGATGGCTTCTACGTCGGCGTACTCCAAATGCACGGAGCGGCCGGCGCGTTGGCCTCCCGCCTGCATGCTGGTCTGACCGGGCCAAATGACAATGACGTTATTGCCCATGTTGCCCATAGCGGCTGCCACCCCGCCGCCGAGGCCGCGTCCGAAAGCGAGAAGCAGCACGACTGAGATGACTCCCCAGGTGATGCCGAGCATGGTCAGCGCCGAGCGCAAGCGGTTGCGGCTTAGCGCCGCCCAACTTTGCTGGATCAATTCTTTGAGACGCATCGCGCACCTGCTCATTCGTAATGCAAACACTGCACTGGATCCATTTCGGCGGCGCGCCGTGCGGGGTACATTCCTGCACTCACCGTGATAAGTGACAGTGTGAGCAACGACCCGATTACCGCCGCGAGAGACATGATCGGTGCCGGAACGAAATCGGGCAGCGGGAGATAGGCCATCAGCAGACAGACGCCAACGCCGAAACCGTAACCGATTAGACCGCTTAGAGCAGTGATGACGGCGGCCTCGGCGAAGAATTGGTTGAGTATGTCGGTCTTGGTAGCGCCGATTGCCCGCAGAACGCCGATTTCGCGGGTGCGCTCGGTGACCGAAACCAGCATGATGTTCATGACCCCGATGCCGCCGAGCGCCAGGGTAGTAACCGCCACACAGGTGAAGAAAATGGTGATCACGCTGAAAATACGCGCCACAATTTTCGAACCCTCCATCGTGTCCCAGATAAACAGCGCATCTTTATCGGTGGGCTCGAAATGGTGCAAGCGACCGAGCGCACGCCGCACCTGCATAATGGCCTTCTCATGCGTCTCCGGATCCGCTACTTCCATGACGATGTCCGAAAGGTAGCCCTTGGTGACCGTTTCCCCTTTGACGGGTGGGGGTGGAAAGTCCCGCGCCATGGCGGAATAAGGCACGTAGAGCATGTCGTTATCGGGGCCGCTGTAGTTGGAGTTCTGCTTCTTCTCAGCCAAAACGCCGATGACCGTGTAGGGATAGCGCGCGATGATCAGGGTTGAATCAATCGCGGGCTGCCCAGGATAAAGCTGCCGGGCGGTATTCCACCCGAGAACGACGACACGGTTTGCGTCGTTCTCATCATCGTCATTTATCAGGCGGCCTTCGGAAAGAATAAGCGAGCGGAAATCCTGAAACGCCGGCCAGACCCCGGAGATCTGACGCGCCGCGGAATTGTACGGGCTAACTTCAGGTACGCTACGCTGCAATTCGGGACTGACCGCTTTCACCAGATAGCACTCGTTCTTGATGAGACGCGCGTCGTCGATGAGCAAGGTAATTTTGCGGCCGGCAGCCAAGCCTCCAGCTTGAGCGCTGGTTCGGCCGCCCCAGATGATGACCAGGTCTTTGCCGAGAGTTTCCATATGTTTCTTCTGGTCTTTACTGAAGCCGAGACCTAGGCCTACGAGGATAATGACCGACGAGATTCCCCAGGCAATGCCGAACATGGTGAGGAAAGAGCGCATTTTGTGGGCCCGCAGTGCGGCTAGGGTTTGCTTCGCGATTTCGCGCAGGTTCATAACCGCCCGGTTTAAGACTTAGACGAAGGTCTCAATAGAAGGTACGTCGCAATCAGAACAGGCGTTCCAGCGAATCTCTTATCTGCAAGTGTGATCCTGATCACGATGTTCGGAGAACACCATTAAGCTTGAGCTTCAACTCAAGCTTAATGTGAGGTTCGGAGCAGGGCAGCGCTTGCACTCACGTAGCAACGTGATGCTGGACACGGGTCTTATGCGGCCTGATCCACAAGAATGACGTGTGAATTCGGCTCACCGCGAATAGGCGAGCTTCAGGGTTTGCCCATGTATTCAGTTCTGCTGCAGCCAGTCCTAGAACGTGACCTTGGCCGCCAGTTGTACCTGGCGCGGTCCGATCGGCGACATGTAGGGGACGATCCCGAAGCTCGGGTCTCCGACATTCAGTGTGCTGTCGCCATACGGGCCGGGCGTGCCTAAACTGAACGTGGGGTGGTTAAATGCGTTTTGCGCCTCCAGCCTTAACTCCAGGTT
>DATIYR010000165.1:0-5730 GCA_035517535.1 Terriglobales bacterium | reverse complement strand
AATCGGCCTTTCGCATCGAGCAGAATAATTCCTCCGTGGCCATTCACGCGGTCTTTCAGGTAATTCATCGCTTCAGCCGCAACCCATTGCGGAAGATTGCCTGAGGCGACCCGGTCTGCCGCCCACTTCGCCAGCACCAGTTTCATAATGGGTTCGCCCCAGCCGGTGGTTGAGGCAGCCGCGCTTTGGTTGTCCGCATAGCAGCCGCATCCGATCAGGGACGAGTCGCCGAGCCGTCCAGGAGCCTTGTTCAAAGTGCCACCGGTTGAGGTGGCCGCGGCGATGTCGCCGTTCATATCAAGCGCGACCGCGCCAACTGTGTCGTGAGAAATCTCTGGCGCAAAGAGCTCTTGCTTTTTTGCGGCGCTCGCCTGAAACGTTCGCAATCTTTCAACTTCTCTAGGGATGACCAGATCTTCGTTTCCGCAAAGCGGAATTCCATGTTCCTGCGCAAATCTCTCCGCGCCTTCAGCCACAAAATACACGTGCGGACTCTCGCTCAGCACCTTTCGCGCCGCGCGGATCGGGTTTGCGATGTGCTCCACGCATCCAACTCCGCCCGCACGGAGCGTCGCGCCATCCATGATCAACGCATCGAGCTGAACTTTCCCTTCGCGATTCAGAAAGCTGCCACGACCCGCGTCGAAGGCCTCATCGTCTTCCATCACGACCACGGCTTCTTCGACCGCGTTGAGCGCGGAGCCTCCGCTTTGCAAGATGGCCCAGCCTGCATTCAGCGCGCTGCGCACCCCGTTCAGGTGCGCTGCAACCAGTTCATCAGGAATCGCCCACGCACCTCCGTGGACCAGAAGGACAGGATTAACGCTCAATCAATGTTCCTCGAGGAATTCACGAATTGGCCTGTTTCGATCAGTTGGTCGGGTCGTCAGTCTATGCGATTTCTGCTTGCCGTTGTGATACTCGCTCCAACCAGGCACTCAACTCTCGTAACGCCAGTTCGCATTGTAGTTTGTGCCTTTGCTGACGGTCTCTAACTCTCGTTTCGAGCGGCGGCAGAAGATCGAACGTGATATTTGCCGGCTGGAATTTCTTGGGATCCGCATGTGTGACGTAATGAATCAGCGATCCCAGCGCGGTTTCCCGTGGCGGCGCAACCGGAGGCTGCCCCGAAATTATTTGCGAGGCAAAAACTCCCGCCAGCATTCCTGTCGCAATCGATTCCACGTATCCTTCCACCCCGCAAATTTGTCCGGCAAACAGCACTAACGGATGTTCTTTCATCCGCAGCGTCGAACTCAGCAGCGCGGGCGAATTGATGTACGTATTGCGATGGATCTGCCCAAAACGCAGAAATCGCGCATTCTCGAGCCCGGGAATCAGCCGCAAAACCCGCGCTTGCTCGCCGAATTTCAAATGGTTCTGGAATCCGACGAGGTTGTACGAGTCCGCCCGCAGATTCTCCTGACGCAACTGCACAACCGCATACGGCGGCTTTTCCGTGCGCGGATCTTTCAATCCCACTGGCTTCATTGGCCCAAAGCGCAAGGTGTCGCGCCCGCGCCGGGCAATTTCTTCGATTGGCAAACATGCTTCAAAATAATTCAGCTTCTCCCAGTCCTTTGATTCGACCGATTCGGCGGATATCAGTGCATCACAGAAGCGATCGTATTCTTCCTTCGACATCGGACAATTGATGTAATCCGCCGAGCCCTTGTCGTATCGCGCCGCAAGATACACCTTCGACATGTCGATGGAATCCGCTTCGACAATCGGGCTGATCGAATCGTAAAAATAAAGTTGCCCGTGTGGGTCGGACACCCCCTTCGACAAGCCCAGGGCAGCGTCTGTCCGGCCATTCTCGCTTTGATGTGGCGCGGGCGCCCCCGCCCGCGAACTGCTCGAACCACTGAGCCTGACGATTTCACCGGCCAGCGCGTCCGACGTTAGCGGTCCAGTCGCTACGATCGTGATTTCGCCTTCGTCTATTCGAGTCACTTCTTCGCGGCGAATCTGTATCAGCGGCTCGCGCGAAATCGCCTCCGTCACCCTCGCCGAGAACTGAGTTCGGTCCACCGCCAACGCATGTCCGGCGGGAACGGCACACTCGCGCGCGATATCAATGAGCAACGAACCCGCACGCCGCATTTCCTCTTTCAGCAGCCAAGGCGCGGTGTTCTCCGATTCGGATTTCAATGAATTCGAGCAGACCAGTTCGGCGAAATCCGCCGTCTGGTGCGCCGGCGTATTCTTCACCGGGCGCATTTCGTAAAGCTCGACCGGGACGCCACGCCGCGCACACTGCCACGCCGCCTCCGACCCCGCCAGCCCCGCGCCGATGATTCTCACTTCGCTGAGTCTTTCCATAAGCTCGAGCAGCATTCCACACTGCGGCCGTTCTTCACCCTCGGGGCGAACTCTCCCTTGACCCTGCGAACTCTGCGGTTAAAGTCTTTCGCACAGCTTGAAAAAGATCTTAACCGCAGAGGCCGCAGAGATAACCCGCAAAGCTCGCCGAGAACACCTTGCGGAAGGTACTATTCACTTTTCCACACCGTGGCCGTTCTTCACCCTCGGCGAACTCTCCGTTTGACTCGGCGAACTCTGCGGTTAAAGTTTTTCGCACAGCTTTAACAAATCTTAACCGCAGAGGCCGCAGAGATAACCCGCAAAGAGCGCCGAGAACACATTGCGGGAAGTACTATTCACTTCATGCCAGCAACTCTGTGAAGCGCACCTTCTTCAAATGCCACGACCTTTCTTTCCCGCAGGAATGTAGCCCCAAGTTTTTCGTAAAACTCGATCGCCGGACGGTTCCAGTCGAGCACTTCCCATCGCAATCCGAAGCAGCCTTCCTCGATGGCTAACTTCGCGACTGCGGAAAGCAAAGCCATCCCGATTCCGTGCCCGCGAAACTTTTCGAGAACGAACAAATCCTCCAGAAATAGAGCGGACCGTCCTTGATACGTGGAGTAAAAATGAAAGAACGAAGCATATCCTGCCGCCTCGCCCTCCCACTCCGCAATCAGCGCGCGGAATTTTGGTTGCGGACCGAACGCGTCGCGCAATAAATCCTGCTCGGTCGCGACCACCGCCTGCGGCTTTTTCTCGTAAGCCGCCAGGCCACGAATTAATACCAGCAACGTGGACACGTCATCCCGAGTTGCGACTCTAATTCTTAGGCTTTGCATAACCTCACGGCCGCGAGAGCAGATTCCTTCGTGCTTTGTGTCCTTCGTGGTTCAAAGATTTTCAACCACAAAGGACACGACGTTACACGAAGGAAGTCACAACACGGTAATAACTCGCCAGCGCAGAAGCAACGTCTATACCCTCAACTCCGCCACGGTCGCCCCCGCTCCACCCTCATTCTGCGGAGGCTCAGCGACCGACTCCACATGCGGATGCTGCTGCAAAAACTGCCGCAGCGCTTTGCGCAAAATACCCATGCCGCTGCCGTGGACAATTCTTACCCGCGGCAATCCAGCCAGGAAAGCCCGGTCGAGAAATTTTTCCACCTCGTTCGTGGCGTCATCCACCGTATGCCCGATCACGTTGATCTCCGAGGGCACATTTTCATCCCGCTCCAACTCGACCGTGACGCCCTTCGCGCGCGCCGCATTCACAGGATTTTCCGCCGCCCGGCTGACCACATCAGCAATGTCCTCTCGCGGCACCCGCATCTTCATCGCGCCAACTTCCACTTCGAAGTGCTTGTCATCAATTCGCCGCGCGACTCGCGCATTCCGGCCAACCGATTTCAGTTTGACCAGATCACCTTCAAAAACGTGCTGCACGACTCCGGGCTGCGCGTTCGGGTCTCCGCGGTCGGCGCCGGTGGCATGCGCCACAACCGTAGCATCGAACTGCTCGCGAAATTCCCGGCGCAATTTCGAGACTCGCCGTTCCGCATCTTTCGAGAGCTTTTGCGCCGCCGCGCGCTCCTGTATTGCACTCACCGCCTCCCGCGCGTGATATTCGAAATCGCGCAGCAACAGCTCCAGCTTCTTCTCCAGTTGCCGGACTTTCTCCTGCTGCTCACGTTTGCCCTCGGAAGCGAGCCGTGCCCGTTCGCGATCTAATTCGGTTTCTTTTTCCCGAAGGCGCAGCCGTTCCGCTTCCGCCTGCCGCAACTCGGCATGCAGGCGATCAAGAAACTCGCCTACGTCCCGCGCCTGCGTCCCCAGTCGTGAGCGTGCGGATTGCACGATGTCGGAATTCAGGCCCAGCCGTTGCGCAATGTTAATTCCTGCCGAGGCGCCCGGAACACCAAGTCTCAGTTCATAAGTCGGCTGCAACGTGTGCTCATCAAAGCCGACGGCCGCGTTCACCACGCCCGCTGAATTCGCCGCAAAAACCTTCAGCGAAGTGTGGTGCGTAGATATCACCGTGAAACAACCCACGCGCAAAAAATGCTCTGCAATCGCGACCGCAAGCGCCGCGCCTTCTTCGGGATCTGTGGCCGAACCCAATTCGTCGAGCAATACGAGCGAATCCGCAGTCGCGGTGCGAGAGATAAAGTCAATATTGGTCATGTGCGCGGAAAATGTGGAGAGGTTCTGCTCGATCGATTGATAGTCGCCAATGTCGGCGAGCACGGCATCGAACACCGGCATCTGCATTCGGCTCGCCGGAACGGGAATGCCGGATTGCGCCATCAACACGAGAAGGCCGACGGTTTTCAGTGCTACCGTTTTTCCGCCGGTATTTGGTCCGGTGATAATGAGCTCGCGGCGGTCGGATTCGAGTTCAATCGTGGTAGGAACGATCTTTCCAGCCTTCGTCTTCAGATTGCGCTCAAGCAGAGGATGGCGGGAGTCAAGGAGGATGAATGCTGAATGAGGTTGCCCCACCCTTGTCGCGATTGTTGCGACAGGGTGGGTATTCTGACTCTCATCCGACGCCCGGACTTCAAAATCCCCATCCTGTCTCTCCAAAACCGGGAGAGACAAGGACGGGGCACCCTCGGGATTTGTTTCGCTTCCATTGTGGGATCCGCGCCCGTTCAGCAAGAACTGCGGCTGCGTGCAGTCGTACTCTTCTGCGAATTTTGCTTTCGCAAACTGCAAATCCAGCTCGGCGAGACCACCCTCGGCGGCCGCGATTTCGAGCGCGCGCTCGCCGATGCGCCTGGTCACCTCGAGCAGAATTCGATGCACCTCTGCCTGCTCTTCTTCCAGCAGGCGCACGAGTTCATTGTTCTGCTCAATGGTTTCGAGCGGCTCAACGAAGACCGTCTGCCCGCTCGAACTCGCCCCGTGCACCACGCCTTGCACGCGGCGCTTGTGCTCTGCCTTCACGGGAATGACGAATCGCTCGCCGCGAACCGTGACGAGTTCTTCCTGCGTAGCCCCACCTTCGCTGAGCCGCCGCAAGTAGCTCTCGAGTGAGTGCTGGATTGCGCGTCTTTGTTTTTCGATCTCGCGCCTGATGGTGGCCAGTGCCGGCGAGGCCCGGTCATCGAGTGTGCCATCGGGAAGAATCTTGTTGCGAAAGCCGCGAAGGAAATCCGTGAAGTCCGCGATGTTCGACGAAAGCTCGCGCACTGCCGCCCAATCGACCTTCATCGACTGCGGAGGATTGAAGGCGGTCTCACGCCATTGCGCCGCCCGATCGACAATCGTAACTACGTCGCGAATCTCAAGCGTCTCGAGCGCCACACCCTGAATGCGGGATTTTTCCAGCAGCTTCGAAACGTCGATCAAGCCCACGAAGTCGAAACTTCCACCAGCACGGCGGAATTCGCGAATCTCGGTTGTGAGCTGATGTTGC
>DATIYR010000164.1:0-6231 GCA_035517535.1 Terriglobales bacterium | reverse complement strand
TTCAAGCTCGGCACCAAATATTCGGAATCGATGGGCACGCGCGTGCTCGATAAAAACGGCAAAGAGGTGATGCCGATCATGGGTTGCTACGGCATCGGCATTGAACGAATTCTTACCGCGGCCATCGAACAGAGCAATGACGAGAACGGCTTCTGGTTGCCGCCGCAGATTGCACCTTTTGAGGTGGTTGTCACGCCCACAAATGTGGGCGATGAAAAGCTGAAACGTATTGCGGAAGACATTGCCGCACGCCTGGAATCCGCCGGTTTCGACGTGTTACTAGACGACAGGGACGAAAGGCCAGGGGTCAAGTTCAAAGACGCTGACCTTGTGGGCATTCCCTTTCGGATTAATGTGGGGAAAAAAGTTACCGAAGATAGGGTGGAGGTGGTTCAACGCTCGACTCGCCAATCCCAGGATGTTAGCATCGCCGCAATCGTCGATTATTTCGAGGAAATTCTGGGCCGAGCGCGACGGTAAGCACGGCGCTCGCGTCCTGCGGAGCGCTGGATGAGCAGCATTAAAATGATTTTCGGCATAGGCGTGATTGTCGCCGCCGTCTACCTGGGCGTGATGCTGATTCCTCCCTACTTTGAAAATTACGAATTTCAGGATGCCCTTAAGAACGAAGCCACGATCGATACTTACACAACCAAGACCGAAACCGATATTCGCACGGCAATCTATCGACAAGCGCAGGACCTCGATATTCCGATTTCCGAAGAACAGATTCACGTGCAGAGATCGGGAGCGCTCGGCACCGGAGTGGTGATCATTCGCGCGCCCTACGTCGTGCATCTCGATCTTCCAGGCTATCCTGTTGATATTCACTTCGACGCTTCCACCGAAAACCGGGGCGTGCTCTAAGAGGTTCGGGCGGCCCCCCGCGCAATCGATTGAACCCAGAATCCATTAGAATAGAAGCTGCTCCGGCTTTTGGCCGAGGCTGCTCTGGTAACGAATTCTCGCGCCGTCTCATCTCACCATTAGTGGCATGAGCCCGTCTGAACCTAGGGGTTAATCCGCCAAACTGTGGCCATACGAATTAGAATTCCGCATCGAAACAGATCTTCAGGCGCCGCTGGCCGCGATCCCGTATTCCGTTTTGCGCTGGCCGCGTTTCTCGTTTTGGCGGTTGCGTTCACCGGCGTTTTTTCCTACTACTACGTTAAATATGAGCGCATTATTGCCCGCCGGTTCGCGGGGCCAGTTTTTGCCAATTCAGCAAAAATTTATGCCCGGCCGGTCTCGATTACGGTCGGCGAGAAGGTTGATCTCAAGGAAATCGCCGCAGATCTCAGCCGCGCCGGTTATTCCGAGAAAAGCAACCAGTCGCCGATGGGCAGTTACCGCCTCACGGCAAGCAGCATTCAAATCCAGCCCGGTCCGGGCTCCTATCACAGTCCTGAGCCGGCAATCATCCGCGTCCGCGACGGCGCCGTGGAAAGCATCACTGGAAACGCAAGCAGCCAACTCGAAGCTTACGAGCTCGAACCGGAGATGATCACGTCTCTGTTCGAAGGTGACCAGCGCTCCAAGCGCGAAGTGGTCCACTATAACCAGATGCCCAAGGTCCTGGTGAATGCGGTCCTGGCTATTGAAGATCGGAGATTCTTCCAGCACAACGGCGTGAACTTTGGGCGGTTTGCGGAGGCCGCGTGGATCGACCTTACGCGTGCTCGCCATGAGCAGGGCGGCTCGACCATCACTATGCAGCTTGCCCGCGGTTTCTTCTTAACGCCGCAGAAGACGATTAAGCGCAAGCTCACGGAAATGCTCATCGCGATCGAACTGGAGCAGAAATTTTCGAAGCAGCAGATTTTCGAGTTTTACGGCAACTGGGTTGACCTGGGACAGCGCGGCTCCTTCGAAGTTAGCGGATTTGCCGAGGCCGCCCACGCTTTCTTTAACAAAGACTTGAAAGATATAACTCTGCCGGAAGCCGCACTGCTTGCAGGATTGATTCAACGACCCAGTTATCTTTCGCCTTACAGGCATCCAGAGCGTGCCCTCGACCGCCGAAATCTCGTACTCGATAGCATGGTGGAGACTGGAGCCATCACTCCTGAGCAGGCGGAGAAAGCTAAAGCCACGCCCTTGAAACTTGCTCCACCGAATGTCGAGGCCAGCCAGGCACCATATTTTGTCGATCTGGTTCGCGAAACCTTGATCAGCAAAGTGCCTGAACGCGAAATGAACGAGCAGGCCTACCGGATTTATACGACGCTGGATCCCGATCTGCAGCGGGCCGCAGCGCAGGCGGTAGAAGCCGGAATAAAACTCATCGATGAACAGGTTCTGAAGCGCCGCACCAAGCGCATAAGAATCGGCAAGGGCAAATACGAGACTCAAGTAGAGCCGGGCCCCGAAGCTCAGGTTGCGCTGGTTGCCATGGATCCGCACACCGGCGAGGTTCTGGCGCTGGTGGGCGGGCGCAATTATGGCTACAGCCAGCTCGATCACGCGGTCGCCAAGCGGCCAACCGGATCCATATTCAAGCCATTCGTGTATGCGGCCGCGATGAACACGGCGCTTGACGGCAGCAATCCGGTTTACACTCCGGCCTCGATTCTTTCCGACGAGCCAACCACGTTCGCCTATGGCGATCAGATTTATGAGCCACGAAACTTCAAAGAGGAATACCACGGTGATGTGACTGCGCGTTATGCGCTGGCGATGTCGCTGAACAATGCCACAGTGAAGATGGCCGAAGAAGTGGGCTATGACAAGGTGGCCGATTTGGCGAAGGCAGCGGGCATCACTTCGGTGAAGCCGACGCCGGCAATGGCGCTTGGCGCCTATGACGCTACGCCACTCGAGATGGCCGCAGCCTACACCGTATTTGCCAACAACGGCATCCGCCTTTCGCCGATGCTGGTGAAATCGGTTCGCAATGCCGACGGCGATCCGGTCCTGAACTTCTCTCCCGAAACCCACCAAGTGCTGGATCCTCGGGTGGCGTACATCATGACGGACATGTTGGAAGGGGTCATCAATAATGGCCTGGGTTTCACCGCCGTGCGCGCCGCCGGTTTCAATGCTCCTGCCGCAGGCAAAACCGGTACCTCACACGACGGCTGGTTCGCCGGCTATACCAGCAATCTGCTTTGCGTGGTGTGGGTCGGCTTTGACGATTACAGCGAGATCCATCTGACCGGAGCGCAAACTGCGGCCCCGATCTGGACCGCCTTCATGAAAAAAGCGGCTGAGTTTCCCGCCTATTCAGACATGAAGCCGTTTTCGCAGCCTGCGGGTGTTGTAGACGTGCAGCTGGATAAGGTTACCAACCTGCTCGCAACGCCCTCTTGCCCGCAGACTTACTCGTCGGCCTTTATCGTCGGAACCGAGCCCACCAGCACATGCGATCAGGGCAACGGAATTCATGGCATTTTGTCGAAGATTCTGGGGCTGGGAAATCCGCAGGCACAACCCCCAGCCAACCAGCAACCTGACCAGAATGCGCAAAATGACCAGAATGCGCCGAAGAAGAAAGGCCTTTTGGGCAAGATTGCCGGAATGTTTAAAGACGACAAACAGGGGGATCCCCCGGCGAAGCCGCCGGATGCGGCACCCGCTCCGCATCAGTGACTTAGGTCCCGATGTAGCTAGTCCTAACTGGGAACCTGGAAAACTTGCCTGGTGTCTTAAAATAAGAGTACTTGCTGAGGAGGGCTGTTATGTTCCTCGCGTCCTTCCGCCGAACGCTTCCATTAGCGCTACTGTCGCTCTTAATCGCACCTGCTGTTGCGCAAAACTCGCTGTCTGATCAAATTCAGATTGCGCCTCCCATGCGGCAGGTTCCGCCACCTTCGCCGACTGCCTCGGCCATGGAGCTTGAGAAACAGGGCGACGTGTTGCGGGCCGAAAAACATTATCTCGACGCCGTTGACTACTATCACGCTGCGCTGGAGAAAGCCCCGCAAACGGCATCGATTTACAACAAACTTGGCATCTGCGACTTGATGTTGCAACGATTTAAAGAGGCGGGCAAGGAATTCGAACGCGCCATCAAGGACAATCGAAGCTTCGCAGAAGCGTTCAACAACATGGGCGTGATCGAATACGAACGACACAAATATCATGGCGCGATCAAGGAATACAAAAAAGCGCTCACATTTCAGCCCGATTCTGCCTCGTTCTACTCGAATCTGGGTGCGGCTTATTTCGCCAAAAAGGACTTTGAACGTGCGACAGGAGCCTACACCAAAGCAGTACAACTCGACCCGGACATCTTCGATCGCACCTCGCACTCCGGCATAGCCGCACAGATGGCCTCACCCGAGGACCGCGCCCACTACGACTACGTGTTGGCGAAGCTCTACGCCAAAATCGGGGACCGTGACCACTCGCTCGAGTTTCTGCGCAAATCGATGGAAGAAGGTTATAAAGGCGTCAAAGACGTTTACACCGACCCGGAATTCGCCGATTTGCGCAAAGATTCACGGTTCGCGGAACTGATGAAATCGAAGCCGCTGGCCATACCTGAATAGAGGTCTGCTCTCTCCGCGGTTTTTCGAACGTCTCTCGGCGATCTCTGCGGTCAAAGTCTGTTTTCGAGCCAACCGTTCTCTAAACAACGCGAATAGAAGCTTTTAACTGCAGAGTTCGCGGAGCGGACTACGGTGAGAATTTTCCACACAATTGTCCGAAACTCCTGCCCCGGCGCTGGGTTTTACCCTGCAGAAGGAAAACATGCCCGCCGGCCGCCGACCCGAGCACGCCCCAAGCAGCGCGGCCGGTTAGGGCCTGTTCTTGTGACCGTACCTTCCGCACCTAAGTGGCGCGACGTTGCATGGCGCTGCTATGCTTTTTCCTTTGTTCAGGAGGAAGCATGTCTTTTTCTCTCGAAGGCCGCGTGGCCGTCGTCTTCGGAGTCGCCAACAAGCGCAGCATTGCATGGTCTATCGCGCAAGGATTGCATCAGGCCGGGGCCAAGCTCGCCATCACGTATCAAAACGAGCGTCTGGAGCAGGAAGCCAAGGATCTGATTCTCTCTCTTCCCGGCGCGGATGCTTTCATGTGCGACGTTTCGAAGGACGACGAAATTGAGCGCGTTTTTGGTCAATTGAAAGAGCGCTATGGCAAACTGCACGTTCTGGTGCACAGCGTTGCCTTTGCGCCTCCCGAAGAGCTAAAAGGCGAGTTCGTGAATACCACGCGCGAAGGTTTCCGCGTAGCACATGACGTTAGCGTCTATTCATTGATTGCGGTCGCTCGCGCAGCGGCGCCGCTCATGGAAGATGGCGGCAGCATCTTGACGATGACTTACTATGGCGCGGAGAAAGTCGTCCCTCACTACAACGTAATGGCAGTTGCCAAGGCCGCACTGGAATGTACTGTGCGATATCTCTCATATGATCTCGGGCCCAAGAAAATCCGCGTCAATGCGATCTCGGCTGGACCAATCAAAACCCTTGCTGCGCGCGGCATTTCAGGGTTGGGCGAGATGCTGAAGTCGCATGCCGAGCGCGCTCCGTTGAAGCGAAATGTCGATGTGAACGAAGTCGGCGCAACCGGAGTCTTCCTCGCATCAGATGCAAGCTCAGGAATTACCGGCGAAGTGATCTACGTGGATTGCGGATACAACATCATGGGATTCTAAGCTTTTCCTTCGTGTCCTTAGTGGTTAAGTTTTTAACTGCGTTAACCACGAAGAACACCAAGGTGCACGAAGGAAAGCTCAAGACGTAATCTGAATATTGCGTTCGCAGTCTGAAGCTCGCTTTAGAACAATGGCCACATCCCGCTCCCGCTGAAATCTCTCGAACTTCTCCCCCCACTCGATCAGCAGCACGCTGTTCTCCGTCATGAGATCATTTAGTGCCAGCGTTTCCAGTTCGCGTTGCGTGTCGATCCGATACAGGTCAATGTGGTAAACCGTCACCGAGGGCCCGCGGTATTCGTGGATCAGAGTGAACGTCGGGCTGGTTACATCTTCTTCGCGCGCGGCTTGAAACCCCTGGGCAATTCCCTTGACGAGCGTAGTTTTCCCCGCACCCAAATCTCCCGTGAGGACCACGATTTTCGGCGGAACAAGTAAAGACGCAAGCTCGCGTCCGACGGCGATGGTTTCCTCCGGAGAGTTGGTCGTGAATTCGCGCACCATTCGGCTGAATGAAGAGTATAGAGCGAGCGCAGGATTACTTGGGTGTGGTCACACGTGGTAGAGCGGCGCTTTAGCGCCGCGCAATCTTGGGCTCGCGAGGGTGACGCGCGGCTGAAAGCCGCGCC